>NZ_JBYCKN010000122.1:0-20529 GCF_057473405.1 Sulfobacillus sp. TH-112 | reverse complement strand
GACAGAGGAGAAATCTCGAGCGGCACACTATGTAGTGTTCCTCCTAAAACAAGCCCAGCATAATTGGGGCCCACTGCGGCAATCCCGGTTGGAGTGCGCGTCACCCGAAGAGTGAGTTGATGTTCATCAGGGTCAGCGGTATACGCATAGTAGCCCTCCGCCGGTATCCACTGGGCAATCTGATTTAAGATGACCAGTAGGAAACCTTGGAGTTCATAAGGAGGATGTAAGTTATTGAGTATCCCCTCTAAACTCATCTCGCCTAACTGCGCGCGAGACGAGCCATTCAACAGCCCCACACCTATCCCCCCCTCGGTATAGAAAATACCGTTGACTTTCAGTGTCACTAAAAGCCCAAAGTACTATCGATTAATAGTTCACGAGAGGAATATCATTGACGAATCCATAATACCATCAGGTTCGGGCTTTTGACATAAAATTCACTGGTTCGCGGATGGCTGCGGTGATAGGCCAGTGCCCAATAATAAGCGCGAGCTTCAATGCCACGAAGCGAGGCCCCTTGGTATAGGGAATTCCCTGATCCCAACGGCAATGTCAGGTCCTGTCGTGTGACACGTCGACCACTCGGAAAGATCCGCGGTTCGACATATAAGAAGATGTCCGGTGTCAATATCGGATAGTGCGCATCACGGTCCAATTCATAGTGTGCATTCTCGGCATCTTTCAAGGAATACTCCGTCACAAAGCTCGCGATTTCCATCTGCCATCCCTTGCCCAGGACCTCACTATACTGTTGTACCGGAGAGATAATGGTCCATTGATAGGGAGGAAAACTATTTTCGATACGGCTCGTGGCTTCCCCCGCTAAAGGCGGCGCATATTGAGTTAAGGTCACGGCACTAGCCGGGGTGGCTAGCCCGAGAAGTGCCACCACAATCATCACAACATTGGTCACAACGGCAGAATGGAACCAGTTCAGTATCGGTGTGAGCAGTAAATCCAGCGCCATCACCAACACCATCAGCCCTAAAATATCGCTCCACAGAATGGTGCTGGCGACAACGCTTAAATGCCCAAAGAGCCCTGCCACGATCGCTAACATCCCCATGGCCAGAGCGAGTCGACTCGACCTGGGGGACTTCTTTGGACTCAGTCGGCTCACCACCACCAACACCAGCGCAACGAAGATAATCCAATCACTCGCTTGTCCGGCATTATGCCATAGAGGCGTCAGCGCCGGAAACGGTGCCAATAGCCAGCCATCAGGACTCAATGGATGTCCTGTGGCGTATCCTATGGCCAGAGGCACGCCCCCGAAGAGTACTCCCACCGCGCTTGACACTCCCGTATAGACCACAGCCACGCGTGCCTCAGGGTCCTGGGGCCTTCCCAAGACCATCATGGCCACCAGGTATCCGACAACCGCGACGGGTGGACTGATGAGGCTTGCCGCGAGCAGTGAAAGCATGATGTAGGTGCCTTGCGTGCGGGTCGGTCTCTCTTGGAATGCCAACGCCTGGGTAATCGCCATAATCACCATAATGAGCGCCCAGTGGAGGGTCAATGGACTTTCAAAATTGATCGGAAATCCAAAATGGGCAATGGACGACACGCTCACTAAAAACATGGCGAGTGCGGTAATTTGTCCTACCTTGGTCAACTGGTATGTCACGGCCCCTACAGCAATGACGGTAAACACATCCGCCACCGGATAGAGAAATCGCAACACGTCCATCGACGGGAGGAAAAATGCTGTCGCCAGCGACGCCCCGAGAGCCGGCAAGCCCAACGGCGCCGATCCACTCGCATAGACTCCGGAATTGGTGGCCAAGCTCGCAATGCGCAACAGATTGACGTAGCCTTGGGGTGTTCCCGGATCTGCTTGTCTTAAAAGAGGATACGACCCGTAGACAAGCGCCCATCCTACGGCCACCACCATAAGAATTATTCCCACAACCCCATACGTCGTGAGCGTCTCATTCCACCATTCAGCAAGGCTCGCCGACACTTGCTGTTTGATGTTCCGCCATGCGGGTCCCGGCGACTCAAAGAGATCCCAAAAGTGGCCCGTTGGGCCTTCCTTGGGCTTCGCCTCCCGCTGACCCAAGCGGTGCGTAACCACTAATGCCCCGACTACCACCACAAACAATACTGCGTACCGCACTAAGCCGGCATAGGATAAAATCGTCGCAACGGCAGCCCAAAATGCCACACCGGCTGTGATCATGTAGGTCGCCATCCACCCTTCGCCTTTCACACGACGAATGGCCCAGAGAGGGAGGAGGATAAACATCACCAGCACTGCCAGTAATACGTGAATTTCGTCTATAATCGATGACCCCAAATACATATTGTGTCTATCCTTCTTCCATCCATGGGTTGCTCATCCATCCATCCGTCTATCAGCGTTGGGTGCCCGCTAAATGGCCTAAGTCAAGCGATACAGAAAATAGTCCGCCTTGGGCAGCATTCTCAGCACCGTATAAGTGCTATAAATCGCCATAAATGCGGCGCTCACCACCAGCCCTAATACAGCATATTGATAGCCATTCAGTATTTGTGTCGCTGCTATTCCGACAATCAGATCCACTAAAATCCCCGACATTAAAAGGCGCAAAGCGGGCCGGGGATGAGAGAGCGTAAACAGCAACAAGATATTAAAAATCGAGACCGAAAAGAGCACATAGGCCCAACTAGACACGGCAAAAACAAACGGTTCGACGCCGTGAACCGGCACTGCGGTTCGAAATAGGCTGAGGGGTGTCAAGAGGCGCACAGCAATGCGAATCATAAAGACCCCAACGATCGACAGGCCCGCAAACACTGCCAGTGCGGTGAAATAGGTGGTGCGCAACCGCACAAAAAACTCTCGCGCACCCCCAATCAGCATTTGATGCTCCAGCCGTTCAATCCGACGCATCACAAACGAAATGAGCACTTCTGCCACACTTAAGGGTAAAAACAAGGCCGCAAGAGACCAGTCCATGCCAAGCTCATACTGTCCGCGAAACCAAATGTTATAAGGAAGATAGGTGGTCTGCGACGACCAAGCGACCAAGCGATCCACGTAGATATAGACAAAATACAGGACTCCATAAAGGAAATACGTACTCGCCCCATGGGCCAACTGGGACAATCGCGTCTTAAAGGCTCCGGTGATCGCACGATACTCTCGGGTACGAATTCTAAACAAGAGAAGCGATGTTCCCAGCGATACAAATGACGCCACCGCCATCGCGACCGCCTGCGCCCATTGCACCGGCATTCCATGCCGATGCAATACATAGGCCACCCCAATGGCCGCAACCGTAATAAACGTCAGCATATACTCCTGGCGCAAGATATAAAGTCCCGTAAACGAAAGCCATAAGAGCGATAGCATGACGGTGTACAAAATCATTAACAGCACTAAATGCTCTGGAATAATCGGGAATACAAAATCACCTACCACAATTAATCCTGCAACCACCAACGTTAGTGCAATCGCCCACCGCATGACCAAAAACACCGTGGATTCAATTTCTTGAGCCTTCTGCATTCCCATTAGCACGTAATATACGTTGGTCATGGCCTGAGTAAATCCACCGGTTGTCAAAAAGCTCAGAAATGTGGCCAAGGCGATGGCCGTAGCATTAGAGACCGAAAAGTATTGATAGGATGCAAAAGAGATGTGCAGCGTAATCATCGCCATCACCGAGACAATCATCGGCAATGTAAACGTGATACCGTGACCAAAATCGCGAATGATAGAGAAAAAAAGCGCCTTACGCGTCATCACAAGTTGAATGGGTAGCGGCGCCTGAACCACCTGCCGTCGAAAATCCAAAAACAGTTCTTCCGCCGCAGCAAACACATCCACATATCCAAAGGCCGCTTCGATGCGCCGATCCGTCCACCCCAGAGACTCCAGAACGGCCGCCACGTCTAGGGGATCTTGAATATCTGGATTCGTCTCCTGTACCTTAATGCGCAGTTGAGCCCATCCGCGACCTCGGTCACTCGCGCGTGGCGACACTCCCATCCATAGTTCCTCCATAATTTTACATGACAAATTACTACATATATCATATACTAATCTTTACGAAGAATTAATTTTTAGCAAATTAATGTTGGATGATGTCGATCCGAGTTAAAGGAGTATGGCGATGGCAAGACCAAGTGTTCTTTTGGCGACCGAGGGCACCTATCCGTATCACCAAGGAGGAGTCAGCACCTGGTGCGATACATTGGTGCATCAAATCCCAGAAGTCGACTTTACGATTTTTGCCATTGCCATGAATCCGTATGTCTCCGTCTTATTTGACATTCCTGGAAATGTGCAAAGAATTGTCTCTGTCCCTCTTTGGGGCATGCAGGATCCCTCAGAACATCGCGAAGAACTGGCCTATTCGGAAATTTTTCTCCAGAAACAGCGAACGGGCGCTGAAGAAATCAACGTCAGATTTTTGCCGGCATTTGAGAAGTTTTTGAATGGCTTGTCGGAAGTCGGCGAAGCTGGTAGTCTTGGTCAATCGTTAGTGGAAATGTATCAATTCTTTCGTCTTTACGATTATTATACAACCTTTAAGTCGAACGACGTGTGGACACTGTTCAAAACTTGGGCTCTGCAGACGGCTCAGCGAGGATTTTGGAGCGAACCGACGGTGTTTGAATCGGTTCAAGGATTGGGCTGGATTTATCACTTTCTTACGGTCCTAAACACCGCCATTCCGTCCGTGGACGTGGTGCATTCCTCCGCCGCTGCGTTCTGTGGGATGGTCGGCATTGTATCAAAGCTAGAGAGTGGTACCCCCTATGTATTGACTGAGCACGGAGTGTACTTACGCGAACAATATCTCTCGATTGGTCGCAGCAACATGACGCCGTTTTCGAAGCGATTTCTGATTAGCATGGTCAAAGCCATTTCCAAAGAAAATCTGTACTATGCCGATGAGTTGTCGCCCGTATGCGCCTTCAACGGACGCTGGGAACGGGTCCTCGGTGCTAACGCAGAAAAGATTCGCGTCATCTATAACGGCGTCAGTGCCAAAAGATTCCATCCAACGGACCGTGAAAGCCCGCGCCTGGAAGTAGGAGCGACTAAGACGGCGGAACCATTGCGGGTATTGTCGGTGGCTCGCATCGATCCGAATAAGGATCTTGACACCTTGCTACGAGCGGTCAGTCTGGTTCATTCATTCGGTATCCCTATCAAGGTCAAGGTGCAAGGGTCTATCTCGGTACCCCAATACAATGAAGAAATCATGGCTTTAGCCCGTCATTTGAAGTTGGGTGACATCGTCGAATTTTCGGGTCACACCGATGATATGGGCAGGGTCTATCGCGAATCCGACTTAGCCGTCCAGTCCAGTGTGACTGAAGCCTTCCCCTATTCGGCCATCGAATCGATGATGTCAGGCATCCCCATGGTGGCGACCGATGTCGGTGGCACCCGCGAAGCACTGGGGAGCACCGGAATCCTGGTGCCCTCACGCGATCCCGGACAATTAGCACTCGGCATTGCCATGTTGGCTCAAGACGCGGAGTTGCGACACCGTCTTGGGCGAGCGGCGCGGGAACGGGCGCTTACCTACTTTGAAATATCAGATACCCTGTCCCGGTTCCTTGCCCTCTATCAGCGGTGGCAGCGGCACGGCGACGTGCCCCAGCCCGATAGAGAAGCCATTTTTGTCGCCGATCCCGCCCTTTTGGCAGTGACTCGCGGAGTCCTCCTCGAGCGTCTTGGACAATCGCTATTGGCGGAACAAGAATTTTTGACAGCGCTGTCGCTCTTAGGTAATCATCCGGCAGCGGTACCGCTGTTAGCGGAAGTGGCGAATCTCGCCTGGCGCGGCGGTAAGACCCATCAGGCCACACAATATCTTCTCAAAGCCAAAATGCTTGAAAATGTTTTCCACTATGAACGAGCCCAAGTCGGATAAGGCGACTAGTGCTTGTGATTTAGGGCCTTGGCCAGTACTATGAATATAGTTTATAGAGATTGCTTGTCTTATTGGTCCCCAAGATGTCACGGTGAGGTCAACACATCTTGCAAGCCATCATCGCACCGGCCGTGACAACGGTCTTACAAGGAGGGATTTTTATGTCAAGACCGACCCGAAAAGCCTTGCTAGGCTATCGAGTTGCCGATGCCAATCGGTATCTTGAGGACCTTGAATCCCATCTTGCAGAACAAGAACAGCGTCGCCAGTCGCAGTTGGACGAATTACGCACCCAACTGAAAGCATCTGAAACACTGATCGAGCAGTCTGAAGTGACATTAAAATCCCTGCAGGCGACCTATTTTCGCCTCTCTGGTGAACTTTCGACACTGACGGTGCGCGCTCAAGAAATGATGAATCAGGCGCGCGAAAGCTTTGACGTAGAAGAGCAGAAGTTGTGGAATATCATTGAGGAGAATCGAGCATACAGTGATCAACTGCAAAAGGCGATCCAGATGGTGCCCACCCAAATTCGTGCGGTTATTGAAGCATTGACCGACCCTGTATTAAAGGGCGTCCCCGAGAGCCAAGATAGCGGGTACCCCGCTCATGATGGTGCCAGCAATATCTCTATAGAAGCGCGTGCCCTCGAGGGTGGTCGCCATGCCTGAAATCTCGTCTTCGCGTAATCCGGCGGAAGAATTGCCGCGCGGCTTTTTTGGGTACAGAAAAAAGAATTTTTCGCTATACGTGGAGCACCTGTGGCATGATGAGTCTCTGAAAGAACACGCATTCACCGATCAAGTGCAACGCCTCTCGCTCGAAATCGCCCGGTTTAACGAACGTCAAAAAACCTTGGCCGATATGTCGAATCACATCCAAATGGAGTGCGAACGCTTGCAGTTGCAGTTGGAGAGGGAAAAAATTAACGGTCGCTTTGCGGAAGAGGGAGCCAATCAAGAAATTCAACGGCTCAACCAATTGCATCGTCAACGGATGGCTGTACTCCAAGCCACCCAGTCCCGCGCAGAACGCGAAGTAAACCACACCGAAACCGTCATTTGGCAACTGTCTGAAAACCTCACGCGCGTTTTACAAGAATCACAAGCTCTCGCCAATCAACAGTATTCTTCCACCACCATCGAAACCGTCTGGAAGGACTGGGTAGCTACAGTGTTGGGAGGGGTGCCAGGACCGCTTCACCAGGAATCGCTCGCTCAAGGAGTACTAACCCAGATCCGTATCCTCCCCGGCATGGTACAAGTGACCTCGAGAACCGGAGAAGAGGTGGGTGTGCTCCATTCGGTGATTATGACCACCGTGCCTCCCGCCATTGTCGCCTATAGCCTTACCGACTCCAGAATCATACACGCAGACGATGTGCAGGTCTTGAGGCTAAAAAATCTGATGGTACGCGCACAATACCGTGCTACCACGCTAGATAGCCTTCGGGACTTCTATCAAACCTTTGAGAAGCCTCGACCTAAGGATACCGATCAAATCCATCGCCTTTCATCACATGCCAACGACGGCAGCGTCCCCGCTCCATCGACGGAGGTCCCCCTCTCGTCGTTCACCGTTCCCGAGAGTGTAGATGTCCCCACCCCCTCATCAGCCCACGGCACAGCGGTAGACGACATCGCATCTGAATCTCGTACAGCGGAGGATACGGGTACGTTCGACCCAGCATTACGCTTTTCCGCGCCCGCCAGCAATGGGATTGACCTAGTGGCTCCTCTTCCGGCAGATGAAGAGAACCCGGCTAACCCACTAGAGGTGGCGCCTTCCGAGCCCAGTGGACCAGAGAGTGGGGTGTCTTCAACATCCATAGACGACGAGAAACGTGTTTTTGATCCAGAAACGACAGTAAACTCTGATTCGGCTCCGGAAGCTGTGGAAGACAGGCCAGTCTCGGCGACTAGTCCTGACCTTAGCGCGTCGGTGATGGAACCCATGCGTAGCCAACCTCAAGCGTCCGTCCACGAAGACCCCTTAGTCAGCACAGAGGTTCATGGCGCTGAAGCGAGTGGTGCACTGTTGCCGGACGCGGAAGAAAGACCATCCCGAACCAATGTCGTGTGGGACAACGGTCCCGCGTTAGATACACATAGCGCGTCTGTATCATTCGAGCCGGCACCAATCACTCAAGACTCGACTGCAACCGCAAGCGAGGAACGGGTGTCAGGCCCTTCGTGGTATGGAGAATCTCAGGCCTCTTTACAAGCCGACTCCGCCCGAGTGTTGTTACAACTTCCCGGAGCAGACGAAAGTGACGCTCCGGTGCTTTCGTCAGCCACCTTTTCTGTAATACCAGACACTTTTGACCAAGAACCCCTCCCAGGAATGGACTCGGTTCACGACCAGACCGCCATTCCTATCCCGTCATGGACGGATGGGGTGCCAGGCCGTACGGCTAAACCCAGTGCTCCGACTCATCCTGCGACATCACCGCCGTTTACTCAACCATCCATCCCCATGTCTTCCATTCCACAACCCATGCCGGTTGAATCTAATGATTCTGGTAGCCTTGATGTACGCGCATTTTTATTCGGAAAACGCGTAGGACAAGATATCTATAGCGAATCTGAGGTGATAGCGCGGTCTGGAGACCTTATTACCCCGGATCTAGTCCAACGCGTCGAACAGGCCGGCTTCTTGCCTGATCTCATTGTGCACATGGTATTCTAATTGGTCGGAATGCGACCTATCACTATGTTGTCGAAATAATCTTGAAGGCTAAAGAAGGATTCCTATCCAAAAGGGAGAATTCGCATACATATCACTAAACAATGCCGTTATGGGTTGGGAGGAAAACAGTGGAACAAAACTCAGAAGAGGTGCTACGGGTTTTTTTGCTTCGTAGTCGGCAAGCCATCGAAAAGCCTCTTCTTCCGCAAAAACTAACCGCCATGGCGGAAGCCGTGGTCGAAGCTGGCTTATTTCGTCGAGTCGCTTTTCAGCTTTATGCCGACCAGTATGGCGAAAAGCTTTTTGGATGGGCAGGGCTCACCCACGATGAAGAGGTATGGCTTAAAACGCACGATACTTTAGGAGCGGAAGAATATGGGTTGGTTCGCGAACATGGGACCAACCTAGGCAATCTCTATTTCGTCTCCCATGAGCAGCTCTACCGCATTTACGAGGATCCTGACGCGTATTTTCTATCATCAGACATTGAATGGAAAGGTCCAGGGTATTGGCATCCCGATGACATGCTGTATGCGCCCCTCCTTTCGTCGCGAGGTGAACCGCTCGGTAATGTCACGGCCGATGAACCGTTCAATCATCGTATCCCCACAGAAGAAACGGCCGCACTTCTCACCCCATTTTTGGCCATCGCGTCCGTCTTAGTGGAACAAAGCTTGGATCGTCGAATAGACACCTTAACGTCGTGTTTCAGCGCCCCCTTTTTCCGCGATGAAATGCTGCGGCTCGAATCCACTGGTGATTTAGAGGGATTGCTTTTTATGGACATGGATAATCTCAAGCAAGTCAACGACCTCAGGGGGCATGCCGCCGGCGATCGATTAATTCAACAAACCGCTCATCAGTTGCAAGCCATGGTAATCGACATTATAGGTCCCGCTACGCGAGTATTCCGGCTGCATGGCGATGAATTTGTAGTTCTCCTTCGCACGGGCACTAAGCCCCTACCGCAGCTCATCTTACAACTCCGTCAATACCGGGATGAACACATTCCTTATATCAGTATAGGAGGTGCCTCCTACCAACGAGGTATGGCATTTTTTGAATTAACGCGAGAAGCCGAGCAAGCTATGTATGAGGACAAATGGTCCCGCAAGGAACCCATTTCCCGATAAATTAGGTACCGGGCCCCTTAGGGCGCATTCACACCCCAATTCCTATTCCTATCCATCTTCCCATGACCCCACTCATACCAATCATCACAATGGCCCCAAGACATGACGCGTTTAGTCCTGACCATGATTGGTGTTGCTGCACTAGTCCTGATAGGATCGGATATCACCCCAATTAAATATTGCTTAAGGACAGCCGTATCCCCTAAGCTAGTGAGCAGTCGAATAACCAGGGGGACCCTCGATGCTTCTCACTATCGCTATTTTTTTTCTGATTGGCGTTGCCATTTTTCGTTTCCTACGTCCGTTATTTTGGGTTGTCCTAGCTTTAGTCGGGGTGGGATTGCTTATCACCCATATCAACATTCACAACGCATCCCTGGCCACAATTAAACCGGTCGTTCAACTTATAGGACACTTTGCCTGGAAATCCATCAAAAATGGTATGGGAGAATACTCGCGCTGGGGACATCGCCTGTCTCATCGCCTCTAATACGATGGACCGCTGCAGTGGCATTCATTTGCACGCGAAATCGCCCTGTCTGTCTCAGCACAGCAATGTGAGCCAAGAAATCGAATGAGATATCGTTCCTAAGAGTATTGCGACCCGGGTATAAGACTTGCCAGAGGAAGACGAAGAGAGGACAATAAACTCATCACGAACGCTGGACGATACAAGGAGCGAATGCGCGTATGGATAAAATTCCTTTCATTGCCGTTAACGAAGCACCAATTGACCTTTGGTATGAGGGTCCAACATTTCTTATGGCGGATAAGCCACCGGGACTAGCTGTACATCCCGACAATCAACAAGGCACCGATAGTGTCGTGAATCGCCTCTTACACAATAACCGCTGGCTGGCAGAGATGGAAACCAGCCATAGGCCGGGGGTCATTCATACGCTAGCGCACCCAGACCGCGGTCTGGTCCTCATTGCTAAATCTGATGAGATGGCCGAAGTCCTCAGAAACCAGTACGCAGCCGGTGACATCATGTTTTCGTTTCGCGTACTGGCTCCTTCGTCAACAGTCCCACACTCACATGATCAAGTGACGATATTTGATCACCAGTCTTATCAAGATAAGGGGGTCTGGGACATTGATAGCTCCATCGGCGATACCACACAACTGCGAAAAGAATGGCTTCACTCGGACGCTGAAGACATCTATTTTGTTCTTTATCGATTAACGGTCCGGACACCGCAGAAGACCGTGACAGCGGCCCTCGGAGATCGCATTTGGCTTCCCTCCTTGGAGCTCTATACGGTGCCGCCCTGTAGCGTATGTAACGGCACCAAAGCCTTTCTCAGCTATAACGGGTTTGCCTATGTAGACTATTCGCTCACTGAAGAAGCGAATGTCGCCGTCATGCGCCAGTTACGGGGCGACGACCGCGGCATTCCGGTGATTCGGTTAAATGGGCAAACCTCAGTCGGTTTTGACCGCCATCGCCTGAAAAAGGCTTTAGGGCTCTTTTAAGCAGAATGGTACTCTCTCAGCATGGAGGTGGTAGGTAATATGACAAGTTGGCATGGTACACTCAAGGTCTCGCACCAACACCTAGACGCTCTGGATACCTTCATCCATGAACCCGACACGCGACAAGGGGACATCTTTGATCAGGGCACTCTAACGGTGGATCGTCATCAGCAGATTGACTGGATCATCAAGCATGATTTGTATGAGGGTG
Organism: Sulfobacillus sp. TH-112; assembly: GCF_057473405.1. Classification (NCBI taxonomy): domain Bacteria; kingdom Bacillati; phylum Bacillota; class Clostridia; order Eubacteriales; family Clostridiales Family XVII. Incertae Sedis; genus Sulfobacillus; species Sulfobacillus sp. TH-112. Next base: position 9,139 of record NZ_JBYCKN010000122.1, on the reverse strand, counting down.
TGGTCGTCCATTTTAGCCTGATGAAAAGAGACGCCGTAGAGTTCCTCAAAGGCACCGAGAAAACCCTTCGTCAGGCCTCTGACCTGATGCAACAATACACGCTGGAACATGACGATAGAGCCTATGAGATTATGGTGAGCGAAGAATCTTAGCTCTCGTCTACGGGGGCCCCTGGTACCCTGATGAATTAAGGGAGAGCCCCCACCCTTCCGTGTTTAAACCCGATAGTGCTACTAAAATGGCGCCCTTCTTCATGATACAAGAAGGGCGCCATTTTGTAGCAAATAAGGCTATTAGGATACTCCCGACTTAAACAACATAATCCAAATCGACATTCCCACCATGCCTGCGGCAATAAAAAATACCAGAAAAAGAGGAATCATTTGCCAAGCAATCCCTCGACTCTCGCGAAGGTGCATAAACACTCCCAACTGCAGGACCGCTTGCCCGACAGCCAAAGTCAATATCACCACCAAGAGCGACACCGGAGGCAACATATGGTCCATGACCATAAAATATGCCCCGAACGTCAACACCAGCGATCCAATGTAACCCGCAATTTGAATCGATGGGAACTTTTCTTCATGAAAGCGAGGCTTCAGAAAGGTTAAGTTCTTATCATTATCTTCTTGGTATGCTTGCTCTACCGTAATAAATTCCGCGCTATCCGACACCGCATTCGCCTCCCTTAAGTCCTATGATCGTCGCTGCGCATCAACCTATCTTGATGCTCAAATCTTGCCGTTCAAATAGACGAACGTAAAGATGAAAATCCAGACGATATCAAGAAAGTGCCAATAAAGCGAGAACGTATACAGTTTTCGCGCCGTTTTCGCCGTAATGCCTCGCTTTTTCAACTGAAACAGTAGTGTGAGCGCCCAAAAAATCCCAAAACTCACGTGCGCTCCGTGGGTCCCCACTAAGATATCAAAAGCCGATAGAAAGGCACTGGTATGCCAGGTCGCATGCTGTGCCGCGAAACTGACGAAGTCGTGCACCTCGGTACCAACGAATCCTGCACCTAACAACATGGTAATCACCAGCCATGTCATCGTGGCCCGCACGTTATGCTTGCGCATCGCATAAATTCCGAGCCCTATCGTAAAGCTGCTGGTCAAAAGCAGTAAGGTCTCGATCAGCACGGGACCCATCTTAAAGAGCTCTTGCGATGTCGGGCCTTGAGCGACCGCCGTATGGTACACCGCATAGGTGGAAAAGAGGCTACCAAAAATGAGCACGTCTGTTACCAAGAACATCCAAAACCCGGTAATTTTGATGCTTTCCTTTTCGTCAGCAAATTCCAGTGGTAATTGTTGTTGTGCGTGGTCCTCGGTCACTGAAAGACTCATCCTTGTAACCTCCCTAAAGCCGTTTCCGTTTGGCGAATAACATCGGCATGGAGATGGTGATGGTCATCATAGTCAAAGCCTGAGAAGACCAAGCACAATATAATGCCGGCCACGCCGATGCCTCCCACAATCCACCACTTAAACGTCAATCCAAAGCCCATCACAAAGAAGCTTAGACCGATTAAGAAGGGAATCGCGGAATTCTTAGGCATCTCAATATCGTGCACATCGTCAGGGCCCAAATTAGCGAGAGACTGCCCATTTTGTTTCATATGCCACCACTGGTCCCGATCCTTGATGACCGGGATGCGCACAAAATTGTACTCCGGTGCAGGCGAGGGGATCGACCATTCTAAGGTGCGACCGTTCCACGGGTCCCCGGTCATATCCCGTTCACCATATAGGACACTCCAGACAATGTTGTAGACCATCACCACAAATGCTGCACCCATGATGAACGCGCCAAAGGTCGAAATCACGTTTAAGTCATGCCACCCGAATCCTGCCGGGTAGGTGTACATACGACGTGTCATTCCCTTGAGTCCCAGCATATATTGGGGGGTAAAGGTCACCCAGAAACCGATGAAATAAAGCCAAAATGCCCATTTCCCTTGGGTCTCATTGAGCTTCATGCCAAACATCTTCGGCCACCAATAGTACATCCCTGATAGTAGTCCAAACAAAGTTCCACCAATGAGCACGTTATGAAAGTGCGCCACTAAGAAATAGGTGTTATGAAACTGATAGTCTGCCGGAACCACGGCCAACAGCACCCCGGTGGCACCACCAATCACAAAGGTGGGAATGAACGCTAACTGGTAGAGCATGGCGGTGGTAAATTGAATGCGTCCACCCCACATCGTAAAAATCCAGTTAAATATTTTCACTCCCGTCGGAATGGCGATGAGCATGGTGGAAAGCCCAAAGAAGGCATTTACCGCAGGACCCGCGCCCATGGTAAAGAAGTGATGGACCCAAGTGCCATAGGCCAGAAACATAATGGCCACGATGGACACCACCATCACGGGGTAACCAAACAGTTGCTTCTTAGAAAAGGTCGCCACGACTTCAGAAAAGACGCCAAATAAGGGAATGACTAAAATGTACACCTCTGGATGTCCAAATAGCCAGAACAGGTTGGTATACATCATCGGCATCCCACCCTGCGTCAACGTAAAGAAGTGGGACCCCGCAATGCGATCGAGAAGACTCATGGCCACCGCCACCGTCAGCGGAGGAAACGCAAACAGAATGAGTGCCGATGTCACCATGGTGGACCATACAAACATCGGCATTTTCATAAGTGTCATGCCGGGCGCACGCATGCGGATGGTGGTGACCAGAAAATTAACCCCCGTCATGGTCGTACCCATTCCCGCGATAAAGAGCGCAAGAAAGTAATAATTTTCTCCCGGCCCCGGATTAAAGGCCAGTCCCGTATAAGGAGCATAACCCGTCCACCCAGCATTCGGTGATCCACCGATGAGAAATGATACGTTGAACAAAATGGCCCCAAAGGCGAATAGCCAGTAACTCATTGCATTTAGGCGCGGGAACGCCACATCGCGCGCTCCAATCATGAGCGGAACGACGGCGTTAAAAAGTGCAAAAATAAAGGGCATGGACATGAAGAAGACCATGATCGTCCCATGCGTGGTAAAGACCTCATCATACTGCGACGCCGGCATAAAATGCGACGTAGGAAGCGCTAACTGGGTACGCAACATGAGCGCATCAATTCCCCCACGCATCAGCATCAAAAGTGCTGCAATTAAATAGAGCACCGCAATCCGTTTGTGGTCCACGGTCGTGAGCCAATCGCGCCAGAGCCAGCCCCAACGCTTGGTCTTGGTGAGCAGGGCCACAATGCCGATAACTCCAATAATCAGCCCCGCATCAATGGCGAGAATGTCCGGCAAGCGCACGCCAGGAGGGAAGAGCGTATGAATGAGATAGGTTACAAATGACGGCATACTTATCCACCTTTCAACATGTGAACCTCAAATGACGCAACGCGTCCTACGGCATGGTCATCGGCATGTACATGATATCTTTCTTGTCACGCATAATGGTGTACATCCCATTTCCACTCAAGGTAAATCCATTGGCAATGGAGGGGAATGTCCCCGCAGGATAATTGCTATATGTGGACACGCCCACCGTATTAAACTTTAACAATCCCTCATAATCTGCCAATGTCATCGGTTTGGCGGTCACGCGGGTGCTATTAACCCAAGCCTGAAAATTCGCTGTCGAAACCGCCTTCACGTTGAAAAACATTTTGGCAAACCCGACCCCAGAATATTGGCCACTATGTCCCCAATAGGTCCCAGGCTTATATGCCTCAAGCCATAACGGCAGGACGCGGTTAGGCATGGTATATTCCATTCCACCCAATTGAGGGACCCAAAACGTATTCATGGCGGAGTCAGCCGTCAATTCAAACAGCACCGGCCTCCCTGCCGGAATGACCGCGTAGTTAACCGTCGCAATGTGCTTCCCCGGATATTGAAATAACCACTTCCAAGAAAGCGAGGTCACATCAATCACCACCGGATCCTTGGTTTTCGGAAGATGGGCAAGACTAAACGTCGTCTTTACGGTTGGTATCGCAATAATGGTTAACAAAACAGCAGGAAGCACCCACCAAAGCACCTCAAGAAATTTGTGGCTGTGCCACTCAGGACGGTATGGCGCCTTATTTCCGGGAGTATCACGAAATCGAATGACCACATAAAAGAATAAGGTAAACACAATCGCGATGACAATGGCCATCGCCACAGACGCAAGCACGATCAAATGCAGTTCACTTTTCGCAACTGGCCCCTGTGGATGCAGCAATACGTATTGCTGGCCACACCCAGCGCTCAATACCCCAGCCGCAAGCGCCATTAGTGCCAGTTTCCGGTAGGGTCTCTTAAACCACTTTCGGAACATCACAAAACCACCTCTACCCAAAAGTTCTTTACCCACGGCATAACAACTCCACACGATATTTCGGCATGGTCCACGAAATCATCAAGTGGGGAGAAATATTAATTAATCTCTCGGTAACATTCTAACCATCGCAATCGTTAGATTACTTGACTCGAAGTATAGCAATATTGAAACCGACAATCAATTTATCTTGAAGCAATTTCATCGATTTATCTCCCGCATTTTGCAAAGGGTGCCATCGCTCGGCGCAATAGCCAGCAACGCCGGCCAATCTCTCTCGGTGTCTAGACATCTCCATGACCTCTCAGAGATGACGGAATACTCGGGATGGTTGTAAGTGGCGCTAAGGCGTCACGAGGGCGATGGCGAAGCCGTGGCTTGCGGTCGACGTCCAAATTGCCAGGTGAGGATCACCGCTAACGTCAAGACCATCCCCAAAATTATCCACCCAGCGTAGAAGCGATGCATGGCATCCACCACCGCACCAAATAGAGGCGGGAACACCGCCGAACCAAAAAACGCGGCTGTTCCCACACTACTCATGGCGAATCCCGAATGTTGGGCGGGAACCGATTCTCCTGCCCATACCATCGTCAATGCATTCCAACCCACTGCGCCTAATCCAAACACAAACCAAATGATCAAGAGGAGGCCGACCGGTACGGTGGTCGGCAAGAACGCGACGATAAAGGACATGAGAGCAGCAATAATCCCACACCAAATAATGACTGGTGGTCGGCGCCCGCCAATACGGTCACTAATGATGCCCGTCACCACGCGTCCTATTCCACCTCCCAGTTGAGCGGCCGCCAAGATTAACCCCGCCCAGACCAAGGACACGTGATGTACGCGATGAAGATCGGTCAAACTAAAGGCTAACAGAACATATTGACCGGACACCAACAAAACCGCCACCAGCGCAGGACGCCAGATCACCCGCAGTAGCGGGCGCCCCACCCGGGTGCCGGTCCGTTTGAGTGATGATTTCGGCCAATGAGCCATACTGGCGCTAAACGCCCATCCCAAGACCAGTAGTTCACCTGCATACAGAAAAAACACCCCGTCGTAGCCAACGCCGGTAATGAGACGAGGCAAAAGACTCGCCGCCAATAGAGCGCCGATGGGCACACCGGTTTGACGAATCCCCATGACCATCCCACGTGGACGATCTTGGAACGCGGTAAACACCGCTTTCGTCCCTGAAGCGGGAGCAATCGCCAACGCCACGCCTAAGAAAAACAGTAAGACCAAAAGAACATCGAACCCTGAAACCAGACTGAGCATCAGCGCAAGCCCTGACATCACAACGGATCCCAAGAATAGTAATCGTCTTGGGCCAATACGGTCCACTACCGCCCCCATAAGGACCATCGACGTCATCACGCCAAGAGACAGGGCCGTGGTCACGAGCCCCATTTGGGCGAGGCTTAAGTGATACCGTGCCGCAAAGAAGACGCCCATCACCACGATACCTTGTTGCACAAAGGACATTCCTGTCTGTGACAACGTGGCAAGAGTTAAAAAAGGATACGGTCCCGTACGGGCGTGAAAGTTTTCCGGGCTAAATGTCTTGGCCACCACTCCTCATCTCCTTAGCGTTGCAACGTGCGATGACACCATCCCCTCACGGATAACGCCAATACTGCCCCAGGCACGATCCCCACACCACCATCTCAACCACGCCGTGCTTTCAAATATCAGAGACGGCGAAAATAAATATGTAAGCTTTTCTTGAGAATCCCCGTCGCCCACTGGAGCTAGAGAAAAATAGCATCGGGCTCTTACGAAATCATCAGTCCCAAAGTGTTCCCAATGCGGTGTACGGATCCAAACCAAACGTTGTAGAACAAGCGATTCCGTCCTATCTATCCTCATCAGTGGCCCCGAAGAGTCTATCACCAGGTCTATTCAAAAGATTGAAGCATGGCGTCAATGACGTCGAAACCGTCTGCCGCAGCATTCTTTAGATCATCCTCTTGAATTAACGTCACCGTGCCCGTTCGAAAGACCTCCCCAATGACCTCTTCATCCTGCAGTCGCGCAATTTCACGACGTAACGACAGCTCGTCACGATGAAAAAGCAACATCGTCACACCCGCGTCCTCGACGAGAATCGTTCCACTGAGATCAGTAGCCAGCCCAACATCAAAAGGCTGCCGATAATCGAACTCAGGTCCGCCTGAGAAATACAGCACCCCTTCGGTCAGCACTATGGGGGGCTCATCCAACACATCAGCCAAGTCCTCAAGATCGGTGACTGCCACCTCAGCGTAATATCGAGGATGACGGGAAAGGTATTGTTGAAGAATGGTCTCCGAGAGTTCTTCCGCCTCCATAACCTGTTGTGCTTGAATCCGATAGTGCTGGTCTTGGTCAAGGCCGAGAACGAAATTCCAGTGGCGGCGCACCATTGTCCTGTCGACCCAATACCATCCTTCGGCATCTACCTCGGCGTCGATTTCACTCTGCCGTTGCACTTCTACGCCCAGTCTCCATAGTTCTCCTGACTCTTGAGATTGCATCTTATTCCCTATATAGTCGAGAACCTCGATCGGCCGCGCCTTCGCATCCATAAGAGCATATGCGGCAAGATAGTCATGATTATTTAACGCGTTCAGAAATGCCAGCACCACTTCATGCGCGGCTAAGGTTTCATGCTCTAACGCGTAGGCACAATCAATCCATGGCACAACTTCTCGCCCACCCGCCAATACCATCCATAATCCGACTCCTGTCATGCTTTCAAAAGGAAAGCGTTCGTTCACTGCCGACTGCAACATGCCCGCGGCAGTAATAAGTCCGAGCGCTTGATCCATGGAAATCGGCCACCAGAGCATCTCATCAAAGCTCTCGCGATGTGCGTCATCCGTGACAAAATAGGCCTCACCGACGTCACTAGCGTCATAGCGAATCATCCACACCGCCTCTATGCCGGTAAATTGACCCCCCCACTTCATTCGCACGATAATTGAGGCCGCATGCAACCGATAGGGGGAAACGACGATTTCTTCAATCGCCTCCACCGGTGGATACCATGCATAAGGGGAGAGATACCGCTCGGCGTCCGAACCGATCTCCCGAGCTCGGGTAATGACCGCTTTCCCTAAAGCCAGCCGATCGGGGTGATCGTTCAGCCCGATCAACAGGCGTCCAATCAGTGCCATTACTTCAGCCTCGTCCGGTAGTTCGCCGACCAACTGGGCCACATCATCGGGGGTAAGGCTGCGCATAATCAGATCCGCCAATTGGTCTACAGCTCCGGGAACCCACACTGCCTCTTTAACGGCCCCGATAAAGGCCTCGCCCTGCAATCCCAACATTTCACTGAGTAGATTGAAGACTCTTGTGTCCTTGGGGTTTGCCATACGTTCGACCATCCTCCTATCCTTCACATCCTATCATGAGTTCGTGCGGGTCGGTAGGAGCGATAATTAACCTCGCTTAGGTTTTACAGTGACGTCGAGGGCGCAACACGTCCACAGATCCTATATTCCAACGAAAATTCCTCAAATAATCTTCCCCGATTTTTGCTATTCGCGCGGCAAAACTGCCATAAATTCGGTATAATGCAACGGCAAGGGGAGGGATGGGGCTCGTGAAATATCTCCGTATCGGTGGACTGGGAATTCTCGGCATAGCTGCCGCCATATTCGGCTTTATGGGCGTGTCGAAGCTTCTCCCGTCGCCCCATCCGCTGCCCGGACCGACACCAGTGGTCGCCGTTGTGAAGGCCCATCGCGCTCCGACACGGCACTCCACCCAAAGCTCAGCAATTCCTGCACCGAATGCCATGGAACCCATCAATTACAACCTTTTTATGTCGATATTAGTGAGTGCCGGTCATTCGCTTCACATGACGGTTCTCGTTCCCCAATCCTCCTATACGGGAACGACACTTGAGGAAGCCTATGCTGATGATGACATCCTCAATCTTCAATATAACAACATGATCGTGATGGAGTCACCCGACCCCATTGCTTCGACATACCGACCCACGGGAGAAACTGCCGTTACGCTCGGCAACGGGGCCACCGCAGAATGGGAATTTATTCCCGGTGGGGGAGGCCCGACGCACCGCTTGGAATTCGAAGTGTCGGGCACCTACATCCGGTTACAACTCTACCATCCGCAAGTCAATAATTCGCTGTCCTCGACTGAGGAAGTTGCCAATACGTTTAGCTCGGTGAACTAACCTCAGGTCCTGGTAGCGTATACGATACCTCTTGGGCCTCATCTGCGGCGACAGGCGCCTCGAATAACCATTGCTTAGGCCACCAACGCGTCAAGACCAGCGCCGCCACTCCTAAGGAGGCAAGATATAGCGCGTCTTTTGTTACCACATAAGGGTATCCATTACTCAGACTCCATCGAAACACATGGATGGCCCATGTCATCGGCAGATAGGGATGAATGATCTGAAAGAACTTCGGTGATAGTATCACCGGGTACGTTCCCCCTGATCCCGCCAACTGCACCACCAATAAGACAATGCCCGTAATCCGGCCTGCATCACCAAGCTTTTCCACAAGAAAACGAATGAGAGACCACCATACCAGTCCGACCCCCGCAATGGTCGCCCAATAACTCAGAGGATGAACGGGATGAGCCGGTAGAATCAAACCTGTTCCAACCGCTAAAAACCCTATTTGTAACCCGGAGATTCCGAGACTTTGCCAGAGTCGGGAATGCACCCGTTTCGTGTCAAATCGTCCTCCCGGTACCAGTACTGTGGCCACAATCGCCCCCACCCACAGGGCTAATCATTACCCACATTTTTCGTGTGACTGATGCGCCAAAGTATTTGTACAGTATCAGCCCGTACGGTGTGAATCTCACTCGGACAATCTTTTTCG
>NZ_JBYCKN010000121.1:0-10869 GCF_057473405.1 Sulfobacillus sp. TH-112 | reverse complement strand
GAGTTGCTGTTGTAAGCTCATCATAGGTATGCGCCTCCTTAGAGCATAATTATCGCAATATCTGTCAATTCACGCAACCCAGTGTAACAATTTGTCGCCTTAAAATGTCTAGTAAATGGTGGAAGAGCGGCCGACGGCCACTTTGGTATAATAGCAGGAGTGACACTGAAGCCTTACTGGTGATGCGAGGGGGAAGCACGATGAGTGAGTGGAACAGCGGAACGTTTAATCCTGGACCATTTGGGGATTGGATTCAAGGTGTCGTGGGGCAGGTCACAGGGAATCTTCGCGGAATGGTAGGGTTTCCCCGTGAAGAGATGGTCCGAAACATGGATGACTTTGCCTTGCGTTCGATTAAACGGCATCTGGAAGCCCGTCAAGCCGACCTATATGACATGATCCGGGTGATTAATCAGGAGATGGATCGGCGTGAACAGGCCCATCCGTCGACGCCAGAGTCGGCAGACGACGCACCCACTGCCGAAGCATAAAGACAAAACCTGAACATTATTGCAAGGAATCCCTCTCGGTATTGGGGCAATGTGGAGAGGGATTCATTGTGTGTTCATGGCTGTGAGTATCGCGAGGTATTGTGTCGTCCGATGCCGGTCCGGTGAATGATTGATTCAAATACGCCGACCGATAGGCCATCAGTCGCTTCGCGTTGTGTTCGGGGCTCCTCATGGTGCTAGAGCCACTTGGGGTTCTTTCTACTACCTTTGGTCAACCGCCATTGTAACTTTCACCGTTTTTGGGGCGTTTCGCCTATGAGACAGAGCGTGCGAATTCGGTATAATGCTGTCGATAACTGATTGAGGTGACATATGCGCGATGTAGCCATTGTGTTGGGGATTATTGGACTGATTGTGGTATGGAGGAAGCCCGGATGGGTGTGGTGGTGGACCGCGCTAGCGTCGGTGGCGCTCGAAGTGATCCATCATTGGTACGGAGGCGTGGGACAATACATGCCGGTGGTAGGAGGCGTGATTGGGGCCATGATCGCCTATTTCCCTCGGCGTGCACTGTGGAGCTTTTTATGGGAACGTCGTAGTCAGTACTGGGGCTTCTTAGTCTATACGGTGATTGTATGGATATCAGTGGTGGTTTCGATTGATCGCCATGTGTCGTTGCGCTATGCGATTGGTGTTCCCGCGATTTTTTGGCTAACGGCGGGGGTAATGCCCTATTTAATTCAAGAGACCAAGATGACCTTAGCCGATGTCTTGAAACCGATGGTGTGGGCAGGCACCCTCTCTGCGCTCGCCGCGCTCATCGGTGCGGTCTTCTTTCACCAAGGATTTGTGGTTCCTGTGGGCCATCATCACCTCTTGGCGTGGGAATGGCCTTATGCCAATAAAAATACGCTCGGTATGCTGATGGTATTTTCCACTCCTGCGGCATTGGGCCTCTATTTGGCCCGAGACCACGTGTCGAGAGGCCGTAACTGGTATGGGCTAGCATTTCTTCTCAATTTTATCGCCATGGTGTTTAGTTACGCTCGCGATAGTTGGATTGCGACCTCGGTTGGCCTTTTAGTGATTGTTATTGTGCGCTATCGCAAGTGTGGCGTATTGGGGGTGCTGATTACTGGTATCGTCGTGCTGTTGGCGGCGGTGTTGGCGACCGGCGTGAAGCGATGGGAGCGGTTGTGGCAGCATGGGCTGACGGGTCGGACCGGACTTTGGAAGGCGGCCTATATTGTGTTCAAGCAGCATCCGATTTTCGGTGTCGGGGCCGGAAATTCGCCCGAGGCGATCAGGCCCTATGTGCCTCCCGCCTATCGCGGACTATCGCCGCATGACTCGATTTTGCGCACGTTGGTGGAATTGGGGCTCGTGGGACTCATCACCTGGATTATCATGATGCTGGTGGCACTTTATCGATACTTTTTTGCGAGCAGTCAGACCGAGGGGTGGATGGCCGTGGTGCTCGGCGCGGTATTGGTAGCGGCACTGGTCGAGCAAGCGGCGGAATCCATCTTTTTTGGTGGCGTGTTTTTCGGGGATCTCTTCTTTACCGCTCTGGTATCGGTGGGCTGGCTCCTTCCCACGATTAGTCGCCCGAGCTATTATCACAAACGGTAACAGGCTCGCTCGAGATTGGGTGTAATATCTGCAGCGGATGATTCGTTATCTGTATGAAGAGGCGTTGAAGGGAGGGTCGACATGGCGGATGGTCAGGCGGAGTTAAAGCGACTTTACGAAACAGAATTTAACGGGCTGGTACGACACGCAAGCTATATCACGGGTAGCCGGGACATTGCTGAAGAATTGGTGCAAGAAGCCTTTATACGTTTAATGACTAAACCGCCACGTGACCTGTCTCGGGTCGGGGCGTGGATTCGCACCGTCGTCAATAATCTGTCGCTGGACTATGTGCGGCGGGTGAAGGTCGAAGAACGCGTCACTGATCGTCTGTCAACTGTCGAAAGCGTACCGTCTGTGGAGGAAATGACGATGACCCAATTTGAGAGACAGCGCGTGCAAGAGAGCTTGAAGGTGCTGAGTAGCCGTGATCAACGCGCGTTAATGTTGCGGCATTCAGGGTATAGCTATAGGGAAATTGCGGCGAAGTTGGGATGCCCAGAGGAACAGGTGGGTGTGATTCTCATTCGTGCTTTGCGCAAGCTGAAAGAGGCGTATCAGGAGGATAAGAGCGCTCCGGTACGGCTAGTGCGGGAGGTGCAAGCATGAATACGGCCGATCTCTATCAAACGCGCTGTCCCAGCGAGGCCCAGTGGATGGCATTTTATGATGGTGAGGGGACATCGGAATCGCGCGAGAACTTAGGAAAGCACTTACGGGATTGTGCGATCTGTCAGACTATCCTCAGTGAGGTGGGCGAGCAGGTGATGCTCATGGACTTCGCGTTTGAGGCGAATCCTCCCTTAAAGCGTCGCCATCGTATCGAACGGTGGATCCCTGTGTCCGCGGCGGCGGTGGTCGCGGTAGCGGTTGGATTGGGAATGCACACCTCTGGAAATCGCGTGATGGCTGCGTTAGCCACCCTATTTCAAGTCAAGAGTATTGGTACGGTGCCGATCAGTCCCGAACAACTCGCGGAGATCTCCAATGTGGTGACGGATGGTGGGCACGTGACGTTAAATCATTATGGGTCGATCACGGTGGCAGGTCCTGTTCAGAGTGAATCCGTGCCATTGCGGCAGTTGCCAAAAATGGGGATCGCCAATATCTGGCCGACGACTTTGGGGAATGTGTCTCAGGCATCGGTACAAACCGGGATTCACGTCTCTCTGAAACTCAACGTCCCGCATATTAATCAACTGATTGCGAGTGAAGGAGGGCACGACCTCTTTCCAGAAAGCTCCAACGAAGTGCCGGTTATCTTAACGGTGCCGTCGGAAGCCACTATCAGAGATGATGCGTGGATGGTGAAGGAGGTACCGCAACCGACGGTTGCGGTACCGGGAAGTTTGTCCACGGCCCCTCTGATTAAGGCGTTGGCTCACTTGCCATTTTTACCCTCGTCATTGCAAAGCGCGTTGGGGCAGATGACGAATTGGAAGAGCACCTTGGTGGTCCCGCTGCCAGGGCATCCTGAGAATGTGACGATTCACGGTGTGGCTGGTATTGTGGAGAGCAACCCGACCCGTACCGAGGTTGGTGAGGCATGGGTACAAAATGGCACAGTCGTGGCGGTGATTGAGCATCGCGCCGAGCCCATTAATGTGAAAGCGTTTCAGTTGGAGGTGAGCCGCCTCTTTTCATGAAGGCGATTCAGACCCTCGCGCTAAGCAAATACTTTCATTCCCGCGTAGCGTGCGAAAACATTAATTTGTCCGTAAATGAAGGGGAGATTTATGGTCTCCTCGGACCCAATGGGGCCGGCAAGAGCACTCTGGTGAAAATGTTGGTTGGCCTCGTGACCCCGAGTCAGGGAACGGCTCGGGTTTTGGGCTTTTCATTTAAGGACCGGGAATTTCGTCAGCACATTGGCTATTTGCCTGAACTCTTTCGATATCAGCCCTGGCTCTCAGCCGATGAAGTTTTGGCCTTTCACGCCGGTCTTTTGAAGAAAACGGTCTCTTCGGAGAGACGAGCGGAGTTGCTCGCTCGAGTGGGGCTTTCGGGACGCGAGCGCGACCGTGTGCGGACTTTTTCGAAGGGACTGCAGCAGCGCTTAGGTCTCGCGGTGGCAATGGTGGGCGATCCCAAGCTGATTTTTTTGGATGAACCCACGTCAGCGCTAGATCCGATTGGACGCTTTGAAGTGAGCCAACTACTGGATTCACTGCGCCGTGATGGCGTGACCATCTTTCTCAATAGTCATCTTCTTTCTGATGTGGAAAAACTGTGCGACAGTGTGGCGCTTATCAATGAAGGGCGCGTGCTCTATCAGGGTTCTCTTGAAGAGGCCATCAATGGCACGGCCGGAAATGTTCAGTTTGACGTGGGTCATTTGACGGGGGCGACCGGGTCTGCCATCGTGGATCGTTATCATGGCATGATAGAATGGAGGGGAGATGAGCGGGCAGCACTGCGGATGATGCTCTCGCGCGATCAGGTGCCCATGGTGATTGCGGATCTGGTCAATCGAGACGTGAACATCTACGAAGTCAAGCAAGAGCATTCCTCATTAGAGGAGTGGTTTTTAAGCCGAATCGGAAAGGACAGCCACTAGATTATGCACACAGTGATGCGGTATTCCTTAGTGGAAACGCTAAGAAAACGAACCATTGCGGCCGCAGGAGGGCTCACCTTTCTTTTTTTATTGCTGTTTTTCCTGTTTCTGAAATGGATCGGTCCAGCGCCTGCGCTCGCCAGTGCACGTTACGTGACGGGACTCACCTACCTCTATCTGGGCCTCTTTGCGGCTTATGTCATGATTGCGTTATTTGGGGTGCTCATATTTGTGGCTGCCGTGTCGGGAGAAATTGATGATGGTATGCTGCTGGCGGTTGTACCGCGACCGCTCTCACGCACGGAACTACTTTTGGGGAAATGGCTGGCGTTGTCGCTTATCGTGGTGGTCTATGTGAGTCTACTGTATTTTGGACTGGTGCTGATTGACCAAGCGCAATTTGGGACGGTGATTGGGAGCGCACAGAGCCTCCTGGCCGCGTGGGCCGACTTTTTATTAGAAGGGATCTTGGTGAGCACCGTCACTCTTTTGGGTTCGACTCTCACCGCGACCATGACCAATGGGATTGTGGTGTCTTCTGCCGTACTGATTGCGTTTTTGGGGGGCGCCTTGGAACAATTGGGAGCGCTGACCGCCAACAGTACCGCCTTTACCGTCACCAGTTGGGTGACCAGCCTTCTCATTCCCACCGATGCTCTTTATCGACGGGCCCTCTATCAAATTCTTGGCAATCATGTCTATCCGGGAGAAGCGGTCGGCTTTGGACCGTTTGGTGCCATTCATCCCCCAGGGGAAGGCATGGTGTATTATGCGATCCTCTATCTCATCGTCATGCTGCTCTTAGCGGTGATGAGTTTTGGCAAGCGTGACCTGTAGCACGGGATTGATGCCATGCCGGGGCTGTTCGCTGCGAGATGCTCGCCAGGGTAAGATACCTCTTTCATGAAACGATGGGGCGGATCAAAGCGAGCAAGGGAGAGCAGGATTGGAAAATTTTTGACACCGTCTGGGACTAGTTGCAGGAGCCTCGCTGCCATCTAAGACGAAGCTATGCAGAAGTCGAGGCCAATCCAACATTCCGCTGACATGTATGTCATCATTGACAATTCCTCAAAAAGAGCATTTCGGATTTAGTGGCTCATTTCCAGTGTCCGGTCGCAAGACCGTCTTCATCATGAAAGTGGGGAAAAGCTCATGTTTTTTGGAGGAGTTCCTGGGTGATTAAATACACCCAGACGTCGAGAGTCTCTTTTGTACAGAGCAATTTTCGTCACATGCGCGGCGGCGTCAGTTCATCCGGCGAATGGGCATTTCAAGGATCGCCGACCCGACCTCAAACAAATTCTGATGACGGTGTTCGCCAACCGTGATTCTGAGCGCCAGCCCTGTCGTGGTCTTAGTTAGGAAGCCAAATAGACCGTGTGATGATTCGAGCGGACACCAATACAAATACTCGCGAAAAGTATGATTCGGGAAAGTGTCTAAGCGTACGGTCTAACACCGAATTTACCGCGCATCCAAGCCCGTGTGGCCCATGCGAACTGCAAGAATCCCTCCGCACTGCTCCGGTGGAAATTTTTCCATCAACCGAAAATCCTGATAATTGAGCGTGATTAACACCCGCTCCGTCGCACATGCTGACCGGTACACGACGTCGTCTGTCTTACCGAGCAAACCCGCAGCCGCGGCAGACAAGACGTCGTGTCCGCGGATTCGTAGCCACCTATCCGTTTCGGCCCCGATGTTCTCATCCAACAGGATTCTCATGGAGCGTCGGAGTGAGCCGGTGCTTGAGACGACCACTGTCCCACTGCATACGCCCCGAAGGCGATCGCCGCTCGGACATCCTCCTCCGTCAATTGCGGATATTGCTGGAGGATTTCAGAGAGCGTCGCCCCTTCGGCGAGATAGTCGAGAATCATTCGCACGGGAATGCGGGTCCCGCGAATACAAGGCATCCCATCCATAATAGCCGGATCGATCCTAATTCGCTCGTCTGCGAGGTCACCGTGTTCCGCCATGTTATCGCCCTCCTCATCTCGCCTCTGACCTTATTGTACGCCCGTTCTGATTACGATACCAAACCAGAATTAGAAAGTCACCACCCAAGCCGGTTGCGGTTGATTCGGCCCCCCCGCGATCAATGCCACCTATGCCGTCACCATGGCCAGTGCGGTGATAATCGCTGCCGTGAAATACGGAACGGGATTAACCGAACGCACAGAATGCAGAGACAATCCGCCGCTCATGGAGATTGCCATGAGCCAATCGGACGCCAGCCGGATGAGGGTCGTCTCGCCGACCATTCCGACAGTGCCCACCGTTCCTAGGATGCTCTCCACGGGAATCGCCAGGCATGCAATGCCCAGGGACCACTAAAACACTTGATCAGAAAAAATGGGCAGGGATGCCTTGTCTCGGATTATGGCAACCAATGTCACGCCAGCGACTGCAATGGCGAACAAGATGGCAGCCGCCACCAAGGACATTAAGGACGTTTTGAGACCTCGCATAACCTCCCCAGAACCTGCACTCGATCCCCTGGCAGGTGCTTTGCGGATGTGGGTCCCGTGGATGGAGGGGACTGGAGGTGGGCTTCATGCGTATTCGCCCGCAGTAACTGATACTCAAGTATGCGAATTTGTCGGGCACGGTTTGGCAATGCCATCCCCCAGGTCCGTGTCATTCGCGTTTGTAATGCAGTTCGACAAACCGATGGTATTGGGTGACCTTGACCAGGTTGAGCGTCGATTCGTAAGGACTTGATTTGAACAACGGAATGCCCTGACCAATGATAGTGGGCGCGATGTGAATAATGAAATCGTCCACTAAGTTCGCACGAAGTAACGAGGTGAGCACCTCCGCGCCCCCCACGATCCAAATGTCCTTGCCGGGCTTCTGCTTGAGTGAGGCCGTAAAGTGGGCAATATCTTGATTCACAAATGTGACGTCGGCCGTTTGTCCCCTGAACGTCCGCGACAACACGTAACACGTCTTTCCCAGGTCGGGACAGTCCGATTGCAGGTTTCTCACAATCCACTCGTACGTTCTTAGACCCAGTAAAATCGTATCGACCGTCTCATAGAAAGCCGCGTATCCCTTGTCCCCCGAGCCCTCAAA
Organism: Sulfobacillus sp. TH-112; assembly: GCF_057473405.1. Classification (NCBI taxonomy): domain Bacteria; kingdom Bacillati; phylum Bacillota; class Clostridia; order Eubacteriales; family Clostridiales Family XVII. Incertae Sedis; genus Sulfobacillus; species Sulfobacillus sp. TH-112. The sequence continues at coordinate 3,147 of NZ_JBYCKN010000121.1, read as the reverse complement.
GTTTAGCAGCCAGTCGAGCGATTCGTCTTCGCGTGCGATATAACCGTCCAAACTTTGGGCAATATACAGCACGAGTTTCCTGGCTGACCCCATCGGGTACCCCCTAATGTCGGACACTGGTTCATGGCGTACTATGATCCATCCTGCCATGCGCGTCTTCTTCTCGACACGGGCCGAAAATCCCTGCTTTAGGATTCAGCCTCAAGACGATGCCGTCCGAATCCTCGACCACGGGATCCCGATTCTCCTCCGAAGCCCTCGTATTTGTATAGCCCTTTGAGCCATTGCTAGATCAATTTGCTCACGTCACGAGGGTGAGATAGGTTGGGACAGCGCGCGACGGCGGGAATCCGGACCAGAGTGGCTTGCGGTAGGGGTACCGTCCTCTCGCATGAATCGCAACGACCGAAGGAGGAGCCCACCCGAGTCGTGGTGGCCACTTCCAAATGGTCCAAAAGTGTGACGAGTGTGTCCGCTGGATCGTAATGGCGATGGTCGGGCGCGTAGCCGCTCGATTCCTATCTCAGAAAATGGTACGTGCTACAGCAGTAGCAGTCGCTGCAGAAAGCATCCACTTGGACGCGCCACTGCCGGTGGTCGGACCGAGCCGAATGGAGGAAGACCACGGCTGGCCCATCCGGCCGGTTACTGCGTAGGTATCAATATAGTAGAAACCCAATATTATCCACTCTGTCTATGCAGGTAACCGATTTGCCTTATCGACGTTTGATCAGTGAGCCTGTGGCGAGGGGGAATTGTTGGATGATGGTGCGGCGCATGGTTTCAGGAGCAGCCTTCTTGGCTCTCCTCATAGTTGTGACGGCCTGTGGGCCCCAGCATGTCCCGGTTCCGGTGTCGCGTCGCGCCTCGACGCCCAGTGCACCTGTTTTGACGGCTATTCAACCGCTTGATATGATGACGCCGTCCATCGGCTGGGCTCTCACTCCTCGCGGCGTGTATCATACAACGGCGGGACCCCGCGAATGGCATGGTGTCTTGCCGCTACCCGCTTATACTGCGAACGTCTTTCCTCTGCTATTTCATGCCCCATCCTCAACGACCTTCTGGCTTGTTCGACCGGTATCACCTACTGACGAGGGATATGCGCTCTGGTGGACGCAATCAAGTGGGCATCGATGGCACCATCGTCTTTTACCCGCTGGTAATACCCCTATCAGCCTGGTCGAGCAGTCTTCCCGTGCATGGTGGTACTTGGTGAGCCCCAATGGCCCGGCCATGAACTTTGAGCAGTGGACCCTCTATCACACCACCAACGCGGGAGACACTTGGACGACGGTCGCGACCACGGTGGGGTCACGGGCCCTGTCTCAAACATTGACGGTGGGGAATCCCGTAGGCCTCATTGTCCGAGGATCGTCGCTGTGGATTCCAGAAAGGCAATACGGGACCCATGCTACAGTGCTCGAATCGGAAACGGCCGGGCGCACATGGCATCAAATCATACTCCCCACGTATTTACGCGTCATGACGCCGGTAAGCATCGCCGCATGGACAGCATTATCGACCACCACCACAATGGTACTCACTTCTCCGACAGGGACGGCCTTGGCATCGACGCGCACGGGTAGGACCTGGAGCATCACCCCCGTGCCTCCCGACACAGCCGGACCGGTTGAGCCTCTCCCCAAAGAGAACTGGGTTGTTGCGACCCCCCAGGCCGTCTGGACGACGACCCACAACGGAACATTATGGCATCGTCATGCGCTCCCCGCCGGAAAAGGGGTGCGGTGGATCGACTTTTTGAACCCGAAATCCGGCTGGATTGGCGTATTTGGCGTCGCACAGCATTCGGGCATCATGGTGTATCACACCTATGACGGTGGCAAACATTGGACTCTTCAGACGATGACTATACGCGCCCCAGCTCGTCGCTAGCCGTCGTCATGACGCGTGTCCCGGCTGGTATGGAAACTCGTTTTGTCGTGAGCTTAGTTAAGATGGTCGTCATAATTTCTGAATCCATTTCCCCGTAAAAACGGCCAGCGAAGCATCCTCCGAGCCTCCCTCTCATCATTCGCTGAATGAGGCTTATGATTATGTCTATCAGCGAATTTTGGCCCTTCGGGGTGATTTTGCTTGGCCGTTTTGCACTACTTGTAGGCGGATCTGATGATCAGAAAGTGAGTCATAGTGATGACAAAATTGGTTAGCGCCAACACCCGCGCGCCATCGTATGGATTACCGGACGAAGCCAACTTCCTCGGCCATTTGACGGAACAGGGGCGCGATTCCCACGACGTGACTCGTCTGTTCATTGATCGTATCCACCATGGGGAGGTATTTGCCATGCATCGCCAAGCACGGAGAGTTTAAAATTTTTCGGACTCCCTGCTAACAATCAGCGCGAGTATTCCCTTACTTTATATGATGAGGAGGGGCGTGGATGGCAGAGCGATTACCCGAGGATGCGTGGCTTACCGATTGGATTGATGCATGGGGGGATCGTCTGGTCCGTTACGCGTATGTATTAACGAAGGACTATCACCATGCCCAAGATGTGACCCAAGAGACCTTTATGCGGCTCATGGTGTTTCACGAGAAATATCCTGAGCGAGAAATTTCGCCGGGTTGGCTTTTTACGGTGGCGCGGCGGGAAGCGCTTACGCACTATCGGCGACGCAAACACGAGACGCTTATCGATTCCTACGGCACTATGGGAGAAACCGACCTGCATGTGTGGCTGCCCCCTGCGTTCCGCGAGCTTCTAGAGCATCTCTCCTTGGTGGAGCGAGAGACGATATGGCTCTTTTACTATCAAGATTGGTCGACAGATGCCATCGCCCGATATTTGCATCAGTCGCCGGGGGCTGTGCGGGGAAGATTAATGCGCGTACGAAAAAAGCTTAGGGCGTTATGGGAGGAGGAGCGGTAGTATGAAAAATCAGAGGAGTGACCAACTACTGCGTGATGATTTCACGGCTCTAAAGATGCCGGATGAGCCCAATTTGACATTCGATCCGCATCGCATCGGAAAAGGCCCTACGCGAAGAGTGCCGATGACGCGTCGCAACGTGCCATATCTCTTGATTGCTGGGGCTTTACTTCTGGGGTTCATCCTGATGCCCGCGTTGGTGGTACATCCACCCACTCCAGCGACGGTTCATCCCAAGGAGAAGCCCGGCAGTC
>NZ_JBYCKN010000120.1:0-4116 GCF_057473405.1 Sulfobacillus sp. TH-112 | reverse complement strand
CGCGAGATAACCAGATGCGTTTGGAGGAAGTGCGTGTGAATCCAATCTGTCAGAAGATGCCACGACGTGATTAATTCGGATGCGATCTTTAAGCAAGTGGTGGAACGCATCATTGGAATAAGAACCTAAGGAGGACTAACTAATGAGAGAAGACGTTGTGATTGTCGATGGAGTGCGAACCGCGATTGGGACCTTTGGGGGAAGTTTAACCGGGATTCCTGCTCATGAACTCGGGGCCCATGTCATTCGGGAAGCCCTTAAACGCTCGCAGGTGGAACCGGATACCGTAGACGAAGTGGTCATAGGGTGTGTGGGGCAGGTGTCGGGAGACGCATTTATTGCGCGACGTGCGGCCCTAAGTGCAGGGATACCTACCGGTTCTACGGCTCAAACCGTGAACCGCTTGTGCGGGTCGGGATTACAGGCGATTATTACCGGGACTCAGTGGCTACAGCTGGAAGACGCCGATAGGGTGGTAGTAGGGGGGACGGAAAATATGAGCCGATTACCTTACTATGTTTGGAATCGCTGGGGGAAGCGATTAGGACATGGAGAGCTGGAGGACGGCGTACTGGCTGCCGTTACCGATCCATTTGGAGAATACCCCATGGGGATGACAGCGGAGGCTGTTGCGACGCGGTATCAGGTATCCCGCGAAGATCAGGACAAGATGGCGCTGGACTCCCAGCAGAGAGCCAAAGCCGCAGTTGACGATGGCCGCTTTCGTGATGAAATCCTGGCTATTGAGGTGCCGGATGGTCGACGAACGAAAGTATTCGATACGGATGAGCACCTGCGAGAAACATCGCTTGACCAATTGGCGCGACTTCGTCCCGCGTTTAGCGAGGGGGGGACGGTGACAGCCGGAAATAGCTCAGGGATCAATGATGGAGCAGGAGCACTGGTCATGATGCGGGAACAGAGTGCCAGCCGGGCTGGCCTCACGCCACGAGGGCGGATGGTAAGCTGGGCAGTTTCAGGCATGGATCCGGAGTATATGGGGTATACGCCGGTCTATGCCATTCGAAAGGCACTTCGCAAGGCCAACCTATCGGTGGCAGATATGGATTTGGTGGAATTGAACGAAGCGTTTGCGGCCCAGGCTGTGGCCGTGGTGCGCGACGCCGACCTAGACTGGTCCAAGACCAATGTCAATGGTGGTGCAATCGCGCTGGGTCATCCGATTGGTGCTACCGGAGCCATTTTGACAATCAAGATTCTTTACGAACTGGAGCGGCGCCATGCCCGTTATGGACTTGTATCCATGTGTATCGGTGGAGGCCAAGGAATTGCCGCAGTATTTGAAAACTATCGGCGTTAGGCCATAAATTTCTGGAAGGATGGAATATGATGAAACCCATTGCACTGGTAACAGGAGCCCAACGAGGAATCGGGTATGGTATTGCACAGGTCCTTCATGAACGAGGCTACCAAATGGTGCTCGTGGACGTGGATGCTAAAGCGCTGGATCGGGCTACTACGGATCTTCCGGAAAGTACACCGCTCGTTGTGGATGTGCGTGACTTTTCGGCGGTAGAGTCTGCGGTTTCATCCATTGAAAGAGAGGTCGGCCCGATATCGGTATTGGTGAATAATGCCGGTATCAACCGCGATCGCATGTTGCATCGCATGAGTGAGTCTGAATGGGACGATGTCATCCAAGTGAATCTCAAAGGACAATTCAACTGGCTACGACATGTGGTACCAGCAATGCGTGAGCGTCGCGCTGGGCGCATCATTAACGTGTCTTCAATGAGTTGGCTCGGTAATGTCGGTCAAGCGAATTATGCCGCGTCCAAAGCGGGTGTAGTGGGATTGACGAAAACGGCATCACGAGAATTGGCGAAGTTCAATGTCACGGTCAATGCCATTTGTCCGGGGTTTATCGATACCCCCATGACTCGTTCCATGTCGGAGGAAGGTTGGAAGCATATGATTGAAAAGATTCCGATGGGACGGATTGGTTTACCTGAGGATGTGGGTCGGGTAGTGGCGTTTCTCGCGTCAGACGATGCAGCATATGTGACGGGTGAGGTGGTTAATGTGAGCGGTGGCATGATTTTATAACGAGACGTTTGAGATGTGGGGGATTCTGGATGATTGTAGAATACCAATGGCCGCAAGCGATGGATAGCATCGGCGAGACAACATACGCCAATCTTCCGCGCTCCTTGTCGCACGTGCTCGAAGCGAGTTACATCCGCCGGCCCAGTCAGCTTGCTATTACTGCCAGTGATGGCGAGTTCACCTACCGCGACGTATGGGAACGGGCTTTGCAAGTGGCGCGATACTTAAAGGGACTGGGAATTCGGTCGGGAGATCGTGTGGTTCTCCGCCTTTCTAACACGGGGTCATTTGTTTGTTGGCTATTTGGAGCGCTTCAGTTGGGCGCGCTGGTCACCCCGACAAATTACCGCTTCTCGGCTGCAGAGTTCCAACCTCTGCATGCTTTGCTTCGCCCTGCCGTTACCATCTGTGAGGCATCAGACGAGAATCTTTCTCTATTGCCCGGCAGGATCATTGATGAACGGGCCTATCTATCCGTGCCAACGGGCCCATCATCGAAGGTGGACATAGCGTCAGATACCCCTGCCATAATGTTTCTCACTTCCGGAACTAGCGGAGCGCCGAAGGGGGTTCCGCTGAGCCACGAAAATATGTTGACGTCAGTGGAGACATACCGTCGGATTTTCACATTGGATGCGAGCGACGTCACATTAATTACGGTGCCATTGTTCCACGTCACCGGACTAATCGGGCAGTTGCTGACCATTTTTTCGGTGGGAGGCACTGCGGTATTGGTGAAGCGATTTGATGAGGGTCTCTTTTTTGATGGCATGCAAAAATATCGCGGCAGCTTCGTCTTTGGAGTCCCGACGATCTTTCTGCGTCTCTTAAATTATTTGGCAGTCCATAAGGTTCCCCCTCTTCCTAACTGGCGAGTGGCTGCAAGCGGCGGAGCGCCGATGCCGCCGTCGCTTATGGCCGCTTTTAAAGAGAAATTTCCTGCCTTGCATGTATACAATACCTATGGGATGACCGAACTTTCATCACCCGCGACGATTCTTCCCGCAGAAGAGGCAGGGGATCGACCCGGGTCGGTGGGGCATGCGGTTCCTTTTGCGCAATTAAGGGTGGTCGATGGACATACGGGTCTGGATGTGGGAAAGGGAGAATTGGGCGAACTTTGGGTCCGTGGGCCTATGGTGAGTCGAGGATATTGGGGGACAGACCGACGGGTTGGCTTTTCTGACGGCGGATGGATGATGAGTAGGGATTTAGCTCGTATTGATGATGCGGGATTTGTCTACATTGTTGATCGCATGAAAGATCTGATTAATCGCGGAGGCGAGAAGATTTTCCCAGGAGAGGTGGAAAACGTGCTCTATCAATACCCTGATATTGCCGAAGCGAGCGTGGTAGGGGTGCCGGACGAAATTTGGGGAGAGAGCGTCGCCGCTCTGGTCGTTCCCAAGCCCCGGTGCAAGTTGGAGACGAGTGATATTCAGCACTTTTTAGCAAGACATATCAGTCGTTATAAAGTGCCCACCGTATGGATGATTGCTGATGGTATTCCCAAAAATGCTAATGGGAAGGTGAATAAGAAGGCGGTCAAAGAATTGATTCGAGGGGAACACAAGGCACTCTTTGAGGACGCTCCGGGGGGTGCAAGGCCATGAAACCCCATATCTTGGTGGCTCCCGATTCATTCAAGGGCTCGATGGGCGCTCTTGCGGTAGCGGAGGCCATCGCGAAGGGCTTATGCCACGCTCTCTCTGCTGACGTGAAGATTATACCCATGGCCGATGGGGGGGAAGGTACAGGAGACGTTGTGACATCGATGGGAGGGGAGATCGTACCCGCTGCGACGGTAGATATTTATAACCGGCCGCGCAATGGTTATTGGATTCGTTATGGCCGTATGGCTTTGGTGGAGTCGGCAGTAGGGTCTGGGTTTATGTCCCTCAAGGATCGCATTGCGGATGCTAGTCACACGACCAGCCGCGGTACGGGACTATTGGTTCACGCAGCCTTGCAAGATCCTTCCGTGGACCGTGTCATGGTGGCACTGGGGGGAACCGGATGCACGGACGGCGGATTTGGCTTCATGGAGGG
>NZ_JBYCKN010000119.1:0-36172 GCF_057473405.1 Sulfobacillus sp. TH-112 | reverse complement strand
GAACCTATCGGATATTTTGTATTGGATTTGCCCCCGGATTTCCGTTAGCCGGAGCCTTACCGCAGTCGTTGTGGCTTCCCCGGCGTAGCCGCCCTCGGACCCAAGTCTATCCTGGCGCCGTAGCTATTGCGGGATCACAAACCGGCATCTATCCTACTGCAAGCCCGGGCGGGTGGCATTTAATCGGGAGAACGCGGGTGCCGCTATTTAATTGGGGTACGGTTCCACCCATACCCTATCAAGCAGGAGATGCGCTGCGCTTTCGTCCTATCGATAGCGAAGAGGATGCGTTCATTGCAAAAGAGTGTCGCCAGGGACGATTCTCCCTGAAAGAGTGGACGCCATGACGACGTTCCGCATCATTCATCCAGGACTATTCACAACCATTCAAGATGGCGGTAGAACGGGATTTGAACATTGGGGTATTACCGTAGGCGGTGCGGTAGACGACTATGCCTTTCACTGGGCAAACTGGCTCTTAGAGAATCCCCTCGAGGCCTCGGTGGTGGAGGTAACGGCGCTGGGACCGCGGTTTGAGGTGGTTGAGGCTGGTGAGATGTCATTGACCGGGGCGGACTTTAACGTCCATGTGGATGGGGAGGCGTGGCATCCCGGCGAAGCACGCCGGATGGAGGTGGGTCAGATCGTCCGATTTGGCACTCGCCGCCAAGGCCTTCGCGCCTATCTTGGTTTTCCCGGAGGTGTGGTTGGGGACAGGATTTTAGGAAGCGTGTCCACTGATGTGGTGGCCGGCATTGGCGGATTGGGAGGTCGGGCACTTCGCCCGGGGGATGTTATCACGTCGACTCAGGATTCAGCCAACGGGAGACGGACCTTACACCCGACCGCCATTTTCAGTCGCAATGTTCGCGTGGTACGAGGAATGAGAGAGGAGCTATTTTCCCCCAAAGCGTATGCGCGACTGCTGTCGGGGATATTTTTTGTGGATAAGGATTCCAATGCCATAGGACTTCGACTCTCGGGCGTAGTCATCGACAACGCTAGTGGAACGCTTTATTCAGAAGGACTCCCAATTGGCACCATTGAGTGTCTTCCCACCGGGGAGCTCCTGGTGTTGATGAAATATCGGGGAAGTATTGGGGGATACCCCGCTCTAGCGCATGTGATTCAAGCGGATTGGCCGCGATTGGCTCAATGGACACCGGGGATGGAAGTGCGCTTTGAGGAGGTATCGTCGGATGCCGCTCGTGACATTTACCGAGCCCAATCCGGCTCGTTTGGTAATTTTTTTGATGAAAGGCTCACCGCGGTGTCTAGTCCCTTCGCCGGCCGGTTACTGGAGAGGGACCAATTGGGGAGATTGTTACCGTTAGATGGCGAGTGGGTGGTGAAGGGTGAGCTGATCGGCGTGCTAGAAGTGATGGGGGAGATCATCGCGCTGAGGGCACCACATGAAGGCACCTTAAGGCGCTTGGTCGATCTACAGCAATCGGTGGGTCCAGGGCAAACGGTTTTTCAGATTAAGGGGGGCATCGGACATGCGAATGATTGATTTGAACTGTGACATGGGAGAATCGTTTGGTGCGTGGAAAATGGGGGATGATGAAGCGATTTTGCCCTTCATTTCGTCCGCCAATGTGGCTTGCGGATTTCACGGGGGTGATCCGAGAACGATGGATCGCACGGTTGCGCTGGCCAAGCACCAGGGAGTAGGTGTCGGGGCTCATCCGTCGTTTCCCGATTTGGTCGGCTTTGGCCGCCGCAACATGCAAATGAGTTACCACGATGTTTTAACCGACATCCTCTATCAAATTGGGGCACTGTCGGCGTTTTGTCATCAGCACGATGTGGTGCTTCAACATGTGAAGCCCCATGGCCAATTGAATAATATGGCCATGCACAGTGAGGAGATGGCCGCGGCGATCGTGGACGGCGTATTGGCCTTTGACTCGGGTCTCATTCTCATAACCTATGGAGGGGCGCTCGAAGCTGTGGCTACTCGCCGTGGCCTCACCGTGGCTCGTGAGGCCTATGCCGATCGAGCGTATCATCAAGATGGCCGTTTGGTGTCCCGGTCCACTCCAGGAGCGGTGATAACCAGTCTCAATCAAGTGGTCGACCGTGCCATCCGTATGGTGGTCGACGGAACTATCGAAACCGTCGAGGGAGAAGTTCTGACTGTGCGTCCCGATACCATCTGCATCCATGGAGATACCCCCGGGGCACGTCAACTGGCCGAGGCGGTGCGAGATGGCCTAGAACGGCACCAGATTCTGGTGCGGCCCTTAAAAGCGGTGATTGACGCTCGTATCTCGAGCCCGGGATAGTGCGGTGCTGGGTGAGTCGAATCCCTACGGACGGCTCGCTATCGGGAGCGGAGCCGATTGCCGGACGGTGAAGAGAAATTATGGAGTTGCCAGAGGACAGCTCCCAGAAATCCGACCGCCCAGACCAATACAATAGTCCCGAGAAATTGATGTAGGGAAAAGTGTTGGCTGATGAGAAGAAGAATGCTATATCCACCCAAACCGAGAATGCGCACAACCGCGACCATACGACTCCGGATCACGGAAGGCCATTTGTCCGTTTTAAAGGTATCCTCGGCCAAATAGCTCATCGACGTGAAGGCGCTGAGTGTAAATAGGATAGGCCAAAATGCCGGATGAGTAGGAAACGCGATGCGCTGTAACGCCAGTGCCGACAGTAGTGCTGCGCCATAGCCTAAGAGTAGGATGCGTTTTGCCGATAGTCGCACCAGCCAGCGAGCGAGGAGTCCGACTAGGACTGAGGTGACGGTGGACACGAGAAAAAACTGTTGGAAGTGGCGAGGGAAGAATTCGCTGCCATAGGCAAAGGTGAGGAGGGAGAATCCTGACGTATTAGAAAATGAGAACAATACCGCGACGAAAATCCTGCGGCGATAATCCGGCGGCCAGGGGATGGCTTTTCGCCGAGATTGACTTTCGATCCATCGAGTCGATTCGCGAACACCTCTGCGCAGAGCCATCGACAATGCAGCAAGAACGATGGGAGTACCGGCCATGGCTTCTCGAAGCACGCGGGTGCCAAAAATGTTAGCGAGGGTGGCTAACGCCGCCAGCCCCAGCCCTCCCAAATTGACAAAGTTTAATTCGGCGTACATCGCCTGCCGTTGATGCGCTTGAGGGACCAGTTCTTGACTATATGTCAGTATGGTGTTGCTCTCTATTCCGGCGGTGATCATCAAAAGGCTGGTAGCGGGTAGCGTGAATGCCAATGTTGGTCCCAGCAACAGTAAGGATGCTCCGACGATATAACCTAATGGGCCCCAAGCGAGAAGCTTCTTGCGCCCCAAATGGTCGGCGGTCCAACCTCCCCCTGCGATACCCACGCAGAGCCATAGCGGGGCCCATAAGAGCAGTAGCGTCGTACTCCAGGATCGGCGCGGGATCCACTCTAAAGCCACCGCTGCCACCCCATAAACATAGGCATTTTCGAAGAGCCCTAGCGACAAGGCCCAAGCGATGCGTGTTCTCCAAAACGATTGCATGGCTGTAGCCTTTGGCAGAGGCGACACTTTCATGCGAGTGAAATGGCATCGGTTGGATAAAATATTCCGGGCGAGGGGGAGGTAGTGTGGCGGAAAAAGAGGTCTCCGATGTCTTGAATGATGCTCCGTTAGGGCTATTTCATTTGCGGGCGGTCATTATCGCCGGAACAGGGTTTTTTACTGACGCATACGATTTATTCATTATCGGAGCGGCGCTGGTCTTGATTAAACAGCAGTGGCATCCGTCGACGCTACAAATTGGTCTTGTGGGTTCCATTGCGCTACTGGCAGCATTTGTGGGAGCACTGGTTTTTGGGAGGCTGGCTGACCTGTGGGGGAGAAAGAAAATTTACGGTGTTGAGGCACTCATTATGGCGATCGGGGCCATTTTGTCAGCGTTCTCGCCCAATCTGTGGTGGTTGCTCGCCGCACGATTTATTATGGGCATTGGAATAGGCGGAGACTACCCTGTCAGCGCTGTTTTGATGAGTGAATATGCCAATGTGCGCGATCGAGGCAAATTGGTGGCCCTGGTGTTTTCGATGCAAGCTTTAGGGTTGGTCGCAGGACCCGTGGTGGCGATGACACTAATGGCATCGGGTCTGAATTCCGGGATGTCATGGCGGCTTATGCTGGGTCTGGGGGCATTGCCGGCTCTAGCCGTGATTTATCTTCGTCGTCGGATGCCAGAATCCCCTCGCTATCTAGCGGAAGTGGAGGGCAATTCCGAAGGGGCCGTACAGCAGTTAGCCGAAATCGCCGGAGCGAGTGCCGCTTGGAGCACCCCGTCCCAGGAGAGGCCATCGAGACCCAAGGTCAGGGAGTTGTGGACAAATCCGAAAATGATTCGCCTGGTCGTGGGCACTGCGGGAAGTTGGTTTCTCTTCGACTATGCGTATTATGGTAACTCAATCTCTCTGCCTATGGTATTAAAGGGAATTTCTCCCCACGCCACCTCAATTGCCACCATGGCATGGTCGCTGATTATTTTTGCACTGTTCGCGGCCCCCGGTTACGTCGCGTCCTTTTTGCGCATCGACCAAATGGGACATCGACGACTTCAGGTATTGGGGTTTTCGGTGATGACCGCGGCATTTTTCTTCATCGGGATATGGCATAACATCGGACGGCATATTGCCATATTTATTAGCGTCTTTGGCATTAGTTACTTTTTTGCCGAATTTGGACCTAACACCACCACCTTCGTGATTTCCTCAGAAGTCTTTCCCACCTCGCTTAGAACCACGGGTCATGGACTGGCGGCAGGTATCGCTAAATTAGGCGCCTTTACCGGGGTGTTTGTCTTCCCAATACTTTCTGGATTGTTAGGAGTCAGTGGGACCTTGCTACTGACGGCCATTTTTTCTTTTGTTGGTGGGTTGGTTACTTTGCTCTTACCTGAGCCGAGTGGACGAACGTTGGAGGATCTCTCGCACGAGGCGGTGTCCTCGCTGGTACCGGCTGTGCCGCGTCGGCCATTGCCATGAAGAAGAGAAAAGTCCTCAGGTGAAACCGTAGAGTTTGTGATTTAATGAAAGAAGAAAGTGAGGCGTAACATAATGCCAGTAGACGACTCAAAAAATCCGGAAAGTCAGAAACCGCCCATTGTTCCGATGATCATCGTGGGATTTTTACTCGCGATTGCCGTGTTGGGGTATTTTTTTCGCTAGTTCGTCGAGGTCATGGCTTGAGTTCTCAGGAATCCTGCACGCGGCATGACATCTGGGTGTATCCTCCGCGGGGTTCCTAAAAGCAGCATCGGGACGGGTGACGATGCGCTCTATGTCTCGCCGCGGTAAGGTCTTCTTGTTGGGTACGATGGTCCAGTCCCCCTGTTGACCGGGACGGTGCACCATAGCATCGTCTAACCGCAACCGGTCGTGATTGGGCTCGGCAATCCTCAAGTGCGTCGAACAGTATCCTTGCTTAGTCGTAAGCCCCACCAGGTTGTAGATAGCGAAGGATGCATACACGGTGGGACTCGTGCTGCTGGTCTTGGTGTACCCCAAGTCGAAGAGACAGGCGCCATATACGAACCAACCGTCACGCATTTCATAACCCAACACCAAGCGTAGGATCCATAACGTAAAAATTTTCCCAAGCGGCACCACCATCCCTAGCAATATGAGCCCCAACACTGGTGGTTAGCATGTGTTGTGATCTGGCGGGGGAGGTATTGGCGCTCACTGACGTTGTCATCGTGGACGGACTTCCGTGTCATCGGGTCTGCTTGCTTGACGCGCCAGACGTCAAGACCAGGTCATTCCAAGGCTGGAACTGGCTCATTAAGGGCTCGCCTGTGCTATCACAAGCGAATGCTGGGGAAGGCCCAGGAATTCTTCGATGGGCAGTTGAGTGGCAATTAGCTAAACCACCGACCACACGAGTTCGTCATCATAACACCAGCGGTTCCATGCGGCTGATGAGGGAGACCACTCTGCCACGGAGGCACAGTCCATTAATTCTTGGGGAGTTCTTGGACAGCTGTCCCTTCGCCAATTGGAGTGATGAACACTAGCGGTAATTCAATGGCGGTGCCCGGTAAATCTGTCGTTTTTGGTCCGCATTGTGAACGTCGTACGAGGGCACCGTTTCAGGTGAGGCGTGATGCGAGTGGTGTCGAATCCTTAACCGGAATCCTTCCCAAAATTTTCGCTATTCTGTCCCTACCGTCTCTGATAGGGATGGAATATGGAGCAGGAGGAAATTTCGTGAGACTATGGTGGACATTGTGGAGCGGGCGGGTGGCCGCATTCTTGGGCCGCGAAGAGGGAAACGTCTTCATCGAAAACGGGATATGGATCATTGTCGTGGTGCTGGCGATGATTTTGCCCATCGAATCGTTAAGAAACGCCTTAATCAACGCCTTTGGCCAAATTACTCAAAATCTCAGTACCATTCAGTAGCGGGTAACGCATATATTGAACTACTCTTGGTGCTTCCGGTCTTGGTGGTGGTTTTTCTCGGTCTGGCGACGGTAGCCAGTCTCTTCATGGGCAATGTGGCGGTATCGCAGGCGGCAGAGCAGGGCGTCCTAGCGTGGTCGACCGGCGACAGCACCAGCGCCGTGGGACAGGTAGTGAACACAGCATTGGCGCAACAGGGATATCGCGGTACGGCGCCCACAACCACTTTTGTCGCGAGCGGCAATATGAAGACCCTTACCGTCAGTGTGCCCATGAAAGTCTTGAATTTGGGGACCTTGAGTACCGTTTCATCGTCCCGATCCATCACGACGGTGGCGCCGCAAAGTGTCTCTCCGTCGCCTGCTCCGGCACCCACTTCTGGAGGAGGAGGTGGCAGTCATCAGGGCGGCGGAGGAACCGTGTATCATCATTTCCCAATGTGGTAATGTGACGTTGATGGGTCTCGGACTGGTGGTCATTGGATGCTTGATGGCGGGGATTATCGTCGCCTTAGGACAGGTGTGGATGCAGCAATCGCGGATACAGGATGCGGTGCAAAATGCTGTGATAGAGGAAAATGCGTCTGGCCAGAACATCTCGCAAGAGAGCTTTGTGACCGTGGTCGAAGAAAACAGTGAGGCATCGTCGGTGGAGGTTCTCGAATGGGATGCCACCAGTACCACGATTCACTCGGTGCAAATAGGAGTTCCGTTATCGCTATGGTTTTGGCCTTCTTGGATGGGAGGGGCGCCGAAAGAGGTGATCTCAGTATCGGCATAACTCAGGAGATCCCTGAGTTATGCCCTTGTTAGCGTCTGAAGTGCAGAGAAAAAGGTGGGCCAATGAGTTAAGTGGGGCAAGGCCATCCCGGCTCCCGAAAGGCTCAGTTCGGAGAGACTGTGGTGGCCTGTGCTCACTCCCAGAGAAAGAAACCCATTAGCATGTGCCGCTTTGATATCCTTAGGCGTATCGCCGATGACAATGATTGGGCAACCGGAATCCCTAAAAGGTTGTGCGGCCCTATCGATGATGTCTTCGCGGGTTGCATTGGGCACGGAAAATCCTCCGCTCGGGAAGTACGGAGCCAGGCCGGCTGTCTCTAGCTTGGCATAGGCGGCAGATCGTATATTTCCGGTACCTAGGACAAGAGTCCATCCACTCGCGCTTAAATACGCTATGAGGTCGATTACGCCCGGCAGTGCTGTCAACGGATCTTGTTGGAGCCTATTTCGCAATCGGGACACATACCGCTCAAAAAATTCTTTCGATGGCGTGACATTATAGCGGTTCAGTGCGTCTTCCACCAAAGCGTGGTCGGTTGCACCCGAAAAAGTCATCGCAGCAAACGCGTCGTCTAGCCCATAGAGTTCCGCCGCCGTTTCAGTGAGTGCGTCGCGTCCCACACCGCGGGGAGCTAACAGCGTACCGTCAATATCCCAGACTAATATCGGTCGACAGGTCCTAGAGAAGAGCGGCACTGTCTTGATCCAAAAACCACACCACGTGCTCGGCATGCGCGGAAAGCCAAGCGGCTGGAAGAGGAGAATCGGTTTTGGTCAGACATGTTTTGACTGCCTGTGCTTTGGCTTCGCCTGTGACTAAGAAAGCCACCTGGCGCGCATGAGATAGCAGTGGCAAGGTCAGGGTGTAGCGAGGGACTTGTGCTCCGGGTCCATAAGCCACCCAGTCACGGGATTGAATCTGTGGTGAATCCGGAAAGACCGACGCCGTATGCCCATCTGCGCCCATGCCTTGCATCGCTAAATCTAATTGCGGAAACCCTTGCTCTTTAGGAAGTAAATCGAGAGCTTGCCGATAGGACGATAAGGATTCCGGAGTCTGGGCCACCGTATGCCAAGGAAAATAGCGGTGAGGTCGGGTTGCGATGCGATGTAGCAAGGTAGATTGGATCATATGGGCATTACTCAAAGGATCGCTGGGATAGACATCGCGTTCGTCCACGACATATAGACGGGTGTGATCCCAGGGCATCAGTTCCGGATGTTCACCTAAGTAGGCGTATAGGTCACGAGGGGTGGTACCACCGGATATGGCACAGGAAAAAAGATCATGGTCTCGACTCGCACTCTGAGCGAGATCTTGTAACCACAATGACACGTCATGGATAAGTTGCTCGTGCGATGCGAACACTTGAATCTCGGGTTTGGCCATTACGAATCCTTCCTTTCCAGTAATACGCGTCGTATCGTGTCTCGGTATAAAGCATCGGACCCAGAGTTCAATAACAGGGAGAGGTTGCTGATGGGCCCTTCCGCGGACCTAGACGCATGCCAGTCGCGCTGCACACGGTCTTTAATCACCAAATGCGCCGCTCGCTCTTGATGGGTTTCGGTCAGTACCAGCCGGGCATCGTTGCGGGTAAACTGCCAAACGGGATGATCCTCATGATGATATTCCACCGGAATCGTGGACCGATCGCGGAAAGGCGGTAATCCTAATTCCCAATGGAGGCGTCCAGATAACCACAGCCATGTCGTCGCACAAGGCCAAGGGTCCTCTATTGGCCCGGTGACCAGAATGTGGTCAGGATGCTTGAGGATCTCCAGCGCTCGGTCATCATCCGCCGCTTGCGCGAGCAATAGACGGACCGGTTCACTGCGCATCCAGTCGAGGTCACGGACCTCAAGACCATAGGTCATAGCCGCTTCTATTAGGCGGTGCCAGGTGGGGAGCGAGAACGCTCCGCTGTCGATAATAAGAGACTGAAAAGCGGTTTTTACCAAATCCCAACGAAACCGCTCCGGTGGTGGGCCATTAGTCCACCACAAGTAAGACGGTAAATTAGAACGAATTAAAGGCTGAAGCCAGTCAATCCAGTAGGTGGCCGCCGGTCCATGTAAGGTCATCGAGACGCACTCAGAAATCAGTATGGGTGGTCTAGCCGAATGAGTGGACTCATTTACCGTAGCGTGAAGGTCGATGTCGATCCCTTCCGAGTCCGGATCCGAAGAGGAAGAGACCAGAAGGATTCGAGCAGGATGACGTTCAGCCAATCGCTGCGCGACCGCTTGCCAATAACCTTGGTCGCCATCTTTCACTACCAAAGTTAACGTCATGACGGTGGCACTGAGCGGGGTGCGGCCGTCGAGCGCACCAGAAATCACGCCCGGCAGAGTGTGTATGACTTCAGGTCCATGCATTTGGTGCTTGGACCAATGAATGGTTTGACGGCTCAATGTTGCCTCCTCCTATGGCCTACGCCACTTAAATCCATCTCGTTGAATCAACATTTCGGCTTCTTCCGGACCCCATGATCCCGCTTCATAAGTGGCGAGAGGGCCTTTGGCCCGCTGCCATCCCCGTAAAATCGAGGAGACCAGCGACCAGGCGGACTCTACTTCATCCTTACGGGTAAAGAGGGTGGAATCGCCAATCATGGCATCAAGTAGGAGACGTTCATAGGCTTCCGGAGGCGTGCCAGCGAATGAGGTTCCGTAAAGGAATTCCATATTGACGGTGCGCACACGGATCTCCTGTCCAGGCACCTTGGCCCCGAAACGGAGGGAAATCCCTTCATCAGGCTGTATTTTCAGCGTCAGCAAGTTGGGTGAAAGTTCCGGGGTTTCCGTCTGGCTAAAAAAGCGATGCGGAGCGGTCTTGAACTGGATAGCAATTTCTGTGGCTCGTTTGGCCAGCCGTTTGCCAGTGCGCAGATAGAATGGCACGCCCGCCCAGCGCCAATTATCGATAAGTAGTCTCAAGGCGACGTAGGAGTCGGTTCGACTATCAGAAGCAATGTCTGGTTCGTCGAGATAGCCCGGGACCAGTTCGCCGTCAATGGATCCCTTCTCATACTGAGCTCGGACGGTGAAGTCCGCCACGTCACGGGTAGAAAAGGGACGAATGGAGCGCAGTACTTTGACCTTTTCGTCACGGACTGCATCGGCTTCAAAAGCCACGGGGGGCTCCATGGCGATGAGTGAGACCAGCTGTAGCATGTGATTTTGAATCATATCGCGAATCGCTCCCGCGTTATCATAGTAGCTGCCGCGGCCTGCGACACCTAACGACTCAGCGACGGTAATCTGCACATTATCAATATATTGACGTGTCCAGAGAGGTTCAAAAATGCCATTGGCAAAGCGAAACACCAGAATATTTTGCACCGTCTCCTTGCCTAAATAGTGATCAATACGATAGATTTGCGATTCCTCAAACACCTGATGGAGATCATTGTTGAGCGCTACGGCAGAGTCTAAGTCATGGCCAAAAGGCTTTTCCACGATCATGCGTACCCAGTTCTCGCTACTATCAGTGGGTTGTGACAGTTCCGCGGCGCCCAATTGTGCTGCAATGACCGGATAGGCCGAAGGAGGCGTAGCGAGATAGAATAAATAGTTTTGCGGAAACTTCTGTTGGGGATCTTGGAGAAGCTTTTTCAATGTCGCATATTGGCTGGGATCGTCAAAATCGGCTGTGAGATATGAGGTGTTTTGCATGAGGCTCTCCAGCACCGCCGGCTCAGGTTCGCGGCGTGAATATTTTTTGATATCCGCACCGACCTCGGTGCGGAATTCGTCATCAGTGTATGGTCTACGCGCCACCCCGACAATGCGGCAATCACTAGGAAGCCAGTGATCGACCATTAAATTGTACAACGCCGGGAAGAGCTTACGGTGAGCTAAGTCTCCGGCAGCGCCAAAAATCACAAAGGTAAAAGGCTGGGGGCGGCGGTGTTGCGCCAGCCCCTCCTTAAGCGGGTTCTCTGTCACGATGGCAAGACTCCTTCGTCAAATGATTTTATTCGTTGTGAATGGCATGGCCACCAAACTCATTGCGTAAGGCGGCAATCACCTTAGCAGAATAGGACTCGTCTTGACGAGACGCCAGACGGGCAAGAAGAGATAGGGTGATGACAGGAGCGGGGACATTTTCCCGAATCGCTTCCTCCACCGTCCACCGTCCTTCACCCGAATCGTCTACGTATCCACGCACATGGTCCAGTTGCGGATTCTCTTTATAGGCGTCCGCGAGAAGATCGAGTAGCCAACTTCGCACCACGCTGCCGTGGCGCCAAACTTCGGAAATAGCCGCTAAGTCCAGAGGAAACTCCGAAGCTTTAAGGATTTCGAAGCCTTCTCCATAAGCTTGGAGGAGACCATATTCAATGCCATTATGGACCATCTTGACAAAGTGACCCGATCCCACCGGACCGGTGTGTATGAATCCATCTTCCGGCGCGAGGTCGCGGAAAATCGGTTCGGCCGTATGGACCGCGCTATCCGATCCTCCGACCATGAGACAGTAGCCATTCTTTAAACCCCAAACTCCGCCACTGGTGCCAGCATCAATGAATTCGACCTGGTGTTCTTGGGCTAATTCTGCATGTCGCATGGAGTCGCGGAAGTTGGAATTACCACCATCAATCAGGATATCTCCCGGTGAAAGCTCTTGGACGAGAGTGGATAGGGTCTCTTCGGTGATCTTGCCACTAGGGACCATGACCCAGACAACTCGCGGTGCGTCCAAGTGCGCTACGACCTCCTGAAGAGAATCCACTGCGGTAGCACCGAGTTTTGCGAGTCGGTCACGAGCCTCTTGACTGGGGTCATAGACGACCACATCATGTTGATGCTCCATGAGCCGTTGAGCCATGTTTCCTCCCATGCGTCCGAGTCCGATCATTGCGAGTTTCAAAACAACACCTCCTATAAATTATCAAACAGTGTGCATGGTCCCCGATTTAGACAAGAGACGTGATATCTTGAACCGCACCCACTTGATCTTCGGGGACCAAAATGCGAATTACGGTCCGACCATGGCTCACCAGCGACTTAAAGTCCCCCAAGGCTTGAGCATGCATCAGTGTCATAAAATCGTAGCCATCTCCGGGAACAATCAGCTGAGGGCCGGTGGACGCCACAAGTTGAATAAAGAGTCCTGACGCCGGGCCTCCCTTGTGCAACTGCCCGGTACTGTGCAGGAATCGAGGACCATACCCCAAGGTAGTGGGAGCGCCGACAGCTTCGGTGATGCGTTGCCTCATCGCATGGAGCACTGAATCAAGCTCGGGGCTTGGATTCAAATAGGCCATGACGGCAACATAAGTCGAGGTGGTGCTGAGCTTCAGTAACTGCTTTAATGCTTCAGGGAGGGACTGCGCCTGAATTTGAGACGATGCGGTCCATTGCAGGTGCCCCGACGTGTTGAGCGATTCCTTCGGTAGGTGACCTCCATCCAATTGACTCAAAATTTCTTTAGTGTTGTCTTTACTTTCTTGTACGTTGGGCTGGTCAAAGGCATCAATGTGAAGGACTGCTCCAGCGATCGCGGTGGCAATTTCCCAGCGATAAAATTCCTCGGCAATCTGATAGGGATCCTGAATGGTGTAAGTGATCACCGGATGTCCGGCGTTCTTTAAAGCATCCACACCGAGCAATGGGGCTTGGTCCTTCCATTGATAAATGACAAAAACACGGTCCGAGCTATAGGAATTGGGTGCATAGGCGGGCTCATGGGCAATGGGAATAAGGCCAGTCCCTAATTTACCGGTCGATTCGGCCAAGAGTTGTTCGAGCCAATCGCCAAGATGGGAAATTTCATTAGGCATGACCAAGGTGACTTTGTCTCGTCCTGCTTTCGCCAACGCGCCCAGAGCGGCTCCCAATAATACTCCCGGATTTTCCGCCGAGGTGGGCTCGGTTGAGGCATTGGCCATGGCTTCAGCATGGCGCAGCAGCGACCCGACATTCAATCCATAGAGGGTGGCAGGTACCATGCCGAACCAGGATAGCGCCGAATAGCGGCCTCCAATATCCGCGGGATTGAGAAAGATGTGCCGGAACCCTTTCTTTTCCGCTTCACGATGCATGAGGGTGTCCGGATCGGTGATGGCAATGAAATGTGACGCTGGGTCGATGCCCTTAGCACTGAGCACGGCCCAGAAATAATGATAAAACGCGTTGGGCTCAGTCGTGGTACCGGATTTACTGGCGACAATGAAGAGGGTATGGTCCAGCGGCAAATGATTTTTGAGGGTCTCAATGGCACTGGCATTGGTAGTGTCGAGTACATGAAGGTTGAGTCCGGGAGTGCCTTTGGAGAAGCTATGAATCAATACATCGGAGACCAGACTACTACCGCCCATGCCTAAAATCACGGCATCGGTAAAGCCGTCAAGGACAGCCTCGTTAAAAAAACGCTGTAAGTTGGGAACATCCTCGAGTACTTGTGTCGCGACATCCATCCATCCTAAGGCGTGGGTAATGATTTTTTGATGGGCTTCTTCCTCTGACCATAGCGTCGCATCGTGTTCTTGTAGTCGCGGAACAGCGCGATCCCGATCGAGGGCGTCGAGCGTACCTTGATAGCCTTGTTGATATTGTCCTAGGACGAAGTGGCCCATGGTGATGTCATGCGGATGATTCTTTTTCTCCAAACTCTCACGCAGCGTGACAAAGGACTGGTGAAAGCTTTTCACGCCTTCCTGTAAGAGTTGGGCGGTCACCTCCGACATCGAAATGTGGTGGGACTCTAATTTATCAAGAATCCGCTGGGCAGCATCAACGTCGCTGTCAATGGTTCGTGCTGCCTTTCCATGGTCCATAATGGCGTCGACGGTTGCGGGTGGCAGAGTGTCGACGGTGTCTGGACCGATTAGCGATTCCACATATAAGAGGTCCGGGTAGTCTGGGTTTTTGGTGCTGGTAGACGCCCACAGCGGTCGCTGTACCATCGCCCCTTTTTCTTTGAGTTTGGCAAAACGCTCAGCACCAAATTTTTGCACAAACAGTTGGTAAGCGAGTTTGGCATTGGCGATGGCAGCCTGGCCCTTCAGATCTTTGGGCAGGTTCTTTTCGTCAATTAAGCGGTCGACGAGGGTATCCACGCGACTGACGAAAAAGCTGGCCACCGAGGCAATGCGGTCAATGGGTAGCCCACGTTGCACGCGCTCTTCTAGCCCGGAGAGATAGGCTTCAATGACGTCGGAATACGCGGTCAAGCTAAAAATCAGGGTCACGTTGACATTGAGCCCATCGCTAATCAACTGACGGATGGCCGGAATTCCTTCACGCGTCGCAGGAACCTTGATCATAATGTTAGGGCGACTGAGAGCTGTAAAGAGGCGGTGTGCCTCGTCGATGGTGGCTTGCGTGTCTTCGGCGAGGGTTGGGGGAACCTCGATGCTGATATAACCATCCGCTCCGTGGGTGGTGTCATACACAGGACGCAATAAGTCGGCTCCCCGCCCAATGTCGTCGATAACCAGCGCGTCGTACAGTTGGTCGACCGTTAAGTTTTGCGGAGCGAGATGGCGGATCGCCCGATCATAATCCTTCGAGCCATCAATGGCCTTTTCGAAAATGGTGGGGTTCGACGTAATGCCGGTAATGCCTTCGGCAATGAGTGTGGCTAATTCGCCTGAGTCGATCAACCCCCGTCGGATATTGTCATACCAGAGGCTCTGCCCTTGTTCATGAATCTTTCGTATTGGATTCACCAATGCACCTCCTAGATTAGTGTAAATACTGCCGAGCTACTTCCACGATGTGCTCCGCGGTAAAGCCAAAGTGCTTAAAGAGTTCCTCTGCTGGAGCCGAAGCGCCGAAGTGATTTAATCCAATAATGGTGCCATGATCGCCCACATATTTGTCCCATCCCATGGGTGAAGCCGCTTCAATGGCTATTCGGGCACGCGGTTCTCCCAAGACACTGGCGCGATACTCGTCATCTTGGCTATCAAAGAGCTCCCAACAAGGGAATGACACCACGCGTAGCGGTACACCCTCTTGCTCCAAAGTATGAGCGGCTTTCATCGCCAGTCCAACCTCAGACCCCGACGCCATCAGCACCAATTGGGGATTACTGCTGGTCTCATAGACCGTATAGGCACCTCGTTGTAATCCCTCTGCTTTATCGGAAGGCAGTGCCGGTACTTTCTGTCGGGTGAGGGCAAGCGCCACCGGATGGCGAGTGGAGTGCAGCGCCACCTTCCATGCTTCACGGGTCTCATTCGGGTCTGCCGGACGAATTACATAAAGCCCAGGTATGGCACGCAGTGCCGCTAATTGCTCAATTGGCTGATGTGTTGGGCCATCTTCTCCAAGGCCAATGGAATCATGAGTAAAGACATAGATGGCTGGGAGATGCATAAGGCTCGCCAAGCGAATGGACGGGCGCATATAGTCTGAAAAGATGAGGAAGGTGCCCGCATAGACACGTAAACCGCCATGCAGCAACATGCCGTTCATGATGGCGCCCATGCCGTGTTCCCTCACGCCGAAGTGAAAATTGCGGCCGGACACATCGTCGCTCGAGAAGTCGCCACCGTCTTTGATGTGGGTGTTGTTCGACGGAGCTAAGTCGGCTGAACCTCCCACCAGGGTGGGCCAGTGCGGAGCGATTTGGTTAATGACGGCACCCGATGCAGCCCGGGTCGCCAGACCCTCCCCGTCTTGCCACTGTGGCAAGGTATCGAAGGCGGCTTGCGGCGCCTCGCCGGACAGGGCGAGTTCAAATTCCTTGGCCAAGTCGGGATAGCTCTTTCGATATTCATCGAAAAGATGAGACCACTCAGATTGCCATTCGGTGCCATTGGGAACCGCCTCCCGAAAGTGGGAGAGAGCTTCGTCAGGAACATAAAATGTTTTATCCGTAGGCCACCCATAAAATTCTTTGGTGAGGCGGGTTTCATCGGGACCGAGTGCCTCACCATGCGCCTTGGGAGTGTCCTGACGGTTGGGACTGCCGTAACCGATTTTGGTTCGCACGGCAATAATGGAGGGACGTTCATCTTGCTGCGCACGTTGGATCGCCTCGGCGATCGCCTGAATGTCATTGCCATCGTTGACACGTTCGGTGTGCCAGTGGTAAGCCGAGAATCGGGTCAGTACATCTTCTTGAAATGCAATATCGGTGTGCCCTTCGATCGAGACGTGGTTATCGTCATAGAGATAAATGAGCTTGGAGAGCTTGAGCGTGCCTGCGAGCGATGCGGCCTCCGATGCCACGCCCTCCATTAAATCTCCATCAGAGACAATCGCATATGTATAGTGGTCTACGATGGGAAAATCGGGCCGATTATACCGTGCTGCCAACCATTCCTCGGCGATGGCCATACCGACTGCGGAAGAAAATCCCTGTCCCAACGGGCCGGTCGTCATTTCTACTCCCGGAGTGAGGCCATACTCAGGGTGACCGGGCGTTTTCGAGTTCCACTGTCGAAACCGTTTGAGTTCGTCCAACGGTAAGTCATAACCGGTGAGGTACAAGAGTGAATATAACAACATGGATCCGTGACCTGCTGAAAGAACAAAACGATCGCGATTGGGCCATGCAGGATCGTGGGGATTATGTTTCAAAAACTTTGTCCAAAGCGTATAAGCCATGGGAGATGCACCAAGAGGAAGACCTGGATGCCCCGAATTGGCTGCTTCAACACCATCAATGGCAAGCATGCGAATACTATTAATGGATAATTGGTCAAGATTTGTCTGCGCCATACCTGACTAACCTCCTAAGTGGGTCGAGCGGATAGTTGACCCAGCGGATTCGATTCCTTAGGGTTATTGTAGTGAACCTGCTTCATACTGGCAACGACAGCCAGTGATTGGTTTGCATTACGAGGAGGTATGGGGATGGCGCAATTCTTAGCAATTGACGTGGGCGGCACAAAAATCGCCATGGGGATAGGAAACGGTCACGGTAAGTTTCAGGCCACTGCCACGTTGCCGACCGATCCGGCGTGGACTCCAGACGAAGTATTGAAGAATATTGCCGATGTGGCACATACGTTGGAAGAAAAATCCGGTACCAAGCTAGCGGCGCTAGAGGGTGCGGGATTGGGCTCGCCTGGTCCATTGGACGGATCGGTGTTGCTGGACACCTCGAATTTGCATGGGTGGAAGGGATTGGATTGGGCGGCCGGCTTGAAATCCACTCTGGGCCTTCCGGTGTCGGTGCAAAATGACGCTACCGCAGCCGGACTCGGGGAGTGGGTCTATGGGAGCGGTCGCGGCACACAGAACTGTATCTACGTGACCGTCTCAACCGGGATCGGAGCCGGGATTATAGTGGATGGGGAGCTCTATTCGGGATCGAGGGGCAATGCCGGAGAGTTTGGTCACATCGTGATGAATCCTCATGGCGTGGCCTGTCCCGCTGGCCATCGTGGTTGTCTTGAAAGTATGGCCTCAGGAACCGCCATCGCTAGACAGGGTCGGGAGCGGCAAGAAGAGAGCGATAGCTTACGAGGCAAGTTGTCCATTGATACCAAAGACGTATTTGACGGTTATGCGCAAAAGGATACGGTATGCCTTGAGATCATTGATGGCGCCGCCGACGCGCTGGGGCTGGGACTGTCGTATTTAATAAATTTGTTCAATCCGGACAAAATCGTGTTGGGTGGTGGTGTAGCGACTCATGTGCCGGATAGTTATCGCGAGCGCGTGTGGCAGGCCACCAAGCACTATGCACTGCCAGCACTGTTCTCGGTGGCATCGCTCGTGCCAGCCGAATTAGGTGAGGACTCGGGTCTTATGGGGGCGCTTGCGGTCGCGGTAAAAACCTTTTCGCGGGTTTGATCCCGGAGTGTATCTTTTGTTAGGGATTGTACCTAAACTTACAATGAACGTTGACACTATTTTTACATATCGCATATAATTTAACTGATTCGTGTGAGGTAGTAGCGGAAAACCTGACGAGATTTTAGCTGATGTGGGAGGGACGTTTGTGAAGGTAGACGATGTTCTGCGTTTGATTAAGGAAAAAAATATTGAGATGGTAGATTTTCACATTATCGACGTGCCGGGGCGATGGCAACATGTGACGCTTCCAGTATCCGAGATTGATCAAGAGACATTGTCTCATGGAATTCCTTTTGATGGGTCTAGTATTCGTGGTTTTCGCGGAATCGAAGAAAGCGACATGATTATGGTGCCTGACCCGGAAACAGCAGTCGTTGATACATTTCATAACGTGCCTACGCTGAGCATCATTTGTGATGTGACCGATCCAGATGGCGTGCCTTATCAACGGGATCCTCGCCGCGTAGCGCGCAATGCAGAAGAATATCTCAAGTCTACAGGGATTGCCGACACCTCATTCTGGGGTCCGGAATTAGAGTTTTTCCTCTTTGATTCGGTGCGGTTCTTAAACTCTGGCCATGAATCCTTTTATCAGGTGGATTCTTCGGAAGGCCATTGGAACTCCGGAAAAGAAGGCGGCTTGGGCCTTACCATCCGCCCCAAAGAGGGGTATTTTCCGCCGAGTCCGGTAGACCAAACCCATCATGTGCGGACCGCCATGGTGAAAGCGTTACAGGAGTTCGGCATACGTGTCGAAATGCATCACCATGAAGTGGCGAGCGGAGGGCAAGGGGAGATTGACTTGCGGTTTAACACCTTGGTTCGCCAAGCCGACACGGTCATGATGTATAAATATGTGTTGAATAACGTGGCTTATCAACACGGCAAAGCCGTGACCTTTATGCCAAAGCCAATTTATGGTGACAATGGCAACGGCATGCATGTGCATCAATCGTTGTGGAAAGACGGCAAGCCGTTATTCTACGAGGAGTCAGGGTATGCACACCTATCGGACCTGGCGTTGCACTATATCGGAGGCGTTTTGCACCATGCTCCAGCCTTATTGGCGCTCACCAATCCGTCAACCAATTCCTATCGCCGCTTAGTACCGGGTTATGAGGCGCCGGTCAACATTGTCTTTTCTCATGGCAATCGATCAGCAGCCGTGCGGATTCCGAAGACCAAGACCCCTCAGGCAAGCCGCGTGGAATTCCGCACCCCCGACGCGACGTCAAATCCGTATTTAGCTTTCGCAGCGATTTTAATGGCCGGGCTGGATGGGATTAAAAACAAAATGGATCCGCGTCAGTTGGGATACGGACCGCTCGATCGAAACATCTACGCCTTGAGTCCAGAAGAACTTGGTGAGATCAAGAGTGTGCCGGGATCGCTGGGAGAAGCGCTAGATAATTTGAGCAATGACTACCAGTGGCTCTTGGAGGGCGACGTGTTTACGGAGGATTTGGTGCAAACTTGGATTGAGTTCAAACGTAAGAATGAGGTAGATGTGGTGAATCTGCGTCCGCATCCGATGGAGTTTGAACTGTATTTTAATAGCTAAAAGTGTTGAATCTCGATAGCGTTTTCGGTATAATAGGTTAGTCGGCGCCGGAGTGGCGGAATAGGCAGACGCGCGCGACTCAAAATCGCGTGAGGTTACCCCTCGTGCCGGTTCAAGTCCGGCCTTCGGCACCAAAAGATTAGCGGCCTCTATGTCAGAGGCCGCTTTGTTGTCTAGAGGAGGCGACGATAGATGGACTCGGGTTTGACCGTAGAACAGCAAAAGCTCTTAGCCAACGAACTACGCCAAAAAATCTTACACACCATTGCTGGTGAGGCAAAAACGGCTAAACAGGTGGCGGTGATATTGGGCGCCTCGGTGGGTAATGCCCATTACCATTTGCAACGGTTAGTGGAAGGAGAACTGGTGGCGGTAGATGAAACGGATGACGAAAAGCGCTATCGTGCACTACAGAGCCCATCCCTTGAACCTTTGTCCCATGCAGGGGAAGAATGGTTATCTCTTGAAGAGACCTTGTGGCTCTCTATTGCCGAGACGGGTCAACTCGTCAACGAACTACGTGCGCTGTTCTATCGTTGGCAGGGAGAGTTTCAGCAGCCCAAGGGTCGTTCTCAACCATTGACCGTGTCCATTAATCTTAAACGGCGGCCTACCAATTAAACTGTTCGGCAATTTCAAGCAGAATGTTGTTAAAGTGCTCGGGTTGTTCCAGCATCATCATATGCCCGGCGTCCTTGATGGTGTAGTATGGCGCTCCGGGCCATGAGGCGAGAAATGTTTGGGTGAGAGAGGATGGCGTCATCCGATCATCGGCACCGGTGATGATCACTTTTGGACCAGAAATTAACGGTAGTTGCGCGCGGACATCAAAAAAGGTGCACGCTAGAAATTCGTGATAGGCACGATCGGTATCAATCTGGCTGGCTTGTTGCACGCTGTTTTGCAGAAGGTTCTCCTCTGGATTTTTGGACAACGACAACTTGACGATGCGTTGAAGCGCTGCCTGTGGATCAGCGCGCAAAGCATCAATGAGAGCGGGATTGACCGGGAGATGGGGACCGGTGCCGACCAGCACCAGCCCTTCCACCATATGGGGCGCCCTAAGCGCCATCAATTGGGCAATGGCGCCGCCCATAGAGTGGCCGACAATCACTGACGGTTGCTTGAGATCGCGAAGACACCACTCGGTGAGTTGCGCCAAGAGGTCTTGGGCGTCGGTATCCGGAAAATGTGGCAGTTCAGCGCGAGTGACCGAGGGCAGAACTTTTAATTGGCGTGACCAGGTGAGACGGCTTGAGGCGGCGCCATGAATGAGGTACCAGTGCGACATGAGAATACTCTATCTCCTTTAGATGCTTGTCCCCAATGCTAGGAATTTGCTAACATAGACTATATCATTTAAGGAGACCTCGCCAACGAATGCCGACCCAATTATTAATTGATGGATATAGCCTATTATTTCGGGCGTATCATGCCTTGCCGCCTTTGACGACTCGATCGGGAGCACCCACCGGGGCTGTTCATGGGTTCACCGCCATGCTGGTGCGCATTACCGAGGAAGAGCGGCCGGATCGACTGATGGTGGTGTTTGACGCGCCCCAGCCGACATTTCGTCACGAGCAGTATCCTCTCTACAAGGCTCAACGTCTGGAGGCGCCCGATGAATTTCGCCAGCAAGTGCCGGTGGTGCTGGAACTGTTGTCGAAATTAGGGGTTCCGGTGCTTGCGGTGCCAGGATTTGAAGCGGATGACACCCTTGGCACGTTGGCGCTGCGAGGATTAGAGGAAGGGTACCAGTCCCTGATTGTGACGGGGGACCGTGATTTGCTGCAACTTGCGAGAGACGGTATTACCATCCTCTTGACCTCCCGGTCTGGGATTAGCGACCTGGACCGACTGGACCGGGCCGGAGTCAAGCAAAAGATGGGCGTTTTTCCGGAACAGGTCCCTGACTTAAAGGGACTGATGGGGGACAGTTCGGATAATATTCCGGGAGTGGCAGGCATTGGTCAAAAGTCGGCTCTGGCCTTAATCGAAGCGTATGGAACGGTCGAAAATTTAGTCGCCCACCTCGATGAATTAACCAGCGCTCGATGGCAAAAGGCTCTGATCGGTCACGAAGAGGAAGCTCGACGCTATCGCGATTTAGCGACCATTGTGACCACCGTGCCGATTGATTGGACTCCACAGGAAAAAGAACCATTTCGGTGGCGAGTCGACCAGACTGTGAGTCAATATTTAGAGGAATGGGAGTTGTACTCGCTCAAAAAAAAGCTGGGCATGGAGGCAACCGAGAAGCCCGATTTGGACGTGGAGTCAGGCGAGCTCTTGGCCGCTCCTCAACTGGTGGATGAAGAGACTTTTTCCTGGTCGAGCGAGGTGATTTACGGCACCTTTGGAGAGGAAGACGCGTTATGGATCTATCATCCCGGGACGAATGAAATCGTGAAACGAGTACCTGGGGATTTTCCTTCTGCCCCGGTCCAACTAGCTGGATGGGGCGTGAAGGAGATCTATCGCGGATTGCTCAAAGAAAAGCGTCCGCTTCCTCACTTTGTTCGTGACGTCAAGATTGAAGCCTATCTTATTGATTCGGAACGACGAGAATATGCCATTGAGGGTCTGATGCGGGAGTCGCGCTTTCACGTGAGCGGAGACGGGGCCATGGCGGTGGCGGTGAGTGCGTTAACCGATCGCCAATTTTTAAAGCTCAAAGAGTGGGAGATGGAGGGGCTCTATTGTGATGTGGAGCTTCCTTTAGCTCGGATACTGGCATCAATGGAAGCATGGGGAATACTGGTGGATCGTGGGCGCCTAAGCGATCTAGGCGAGGAATTGAAAAAATCCCTAGGGGAATTGGAACAAGAGATTTATGAGCTCAGTGGGGGAGAACCATTTAATATTAACTCGCAGCGGCAATTAGGCGAGGTACTATTTTCGCGATTGCATCTGCCGACCATGAAAAAGACCAAGACCGGCTATTCGACGGACGCAGAGACGTTGGAAAGCTTGAAGCCACTGCATCCGATTGTGGAAAAAATATTGCTGTATCGGCAATTGATGAAGGTGCAAGGCACTTATGTCGACGGACTTTTGCCCCTCATTGAGGATGATATGCGCATTCATACCACCTATCATCAGACCGTGACGGCGACAGGGCGTCTTTCGTCAAGCGATCCGAATTTACAAAATATCCCGATTCGATTGCCGGTCGGGAGACGGGTTCGCGAGGTTTTTGTTCCGTCATCGGAACGCACGCTGTTAGCGGCCGATTATTCACAAATCGAACTGCGTATACTGGCCCATCTTTCTGGAGATGAGAATCTGATCCAAGCGTTTGTGGACGGTGAGGATATTCATCGTCGGACGGCCTCGGAAATTTTCAATATTCCCTTGGATTCGGTGGACGCGACTTGGCGAAGTCGTGCCAAAGCCGTGAACTTTGGCATCATTTATGGAATCTCGGACTTTGGCCTGTCACGGGATACCGGGGTTTCTCGGACCGAAGCTAAAGATTACATTACGCGATACTACGCTCGATACCCCAAGCTTAAGAGTTACTTCGAGGAGATTATTGCTGGGGCCGCGCGCGACGGTTATGTCACGACCATCTTAGGCAGGCGGCGGCTGCTTCCGGAAATTCTGTCCAAGAATCATGTGCGGCGCCAGTATGCAGAGCGCATGGCGACCAATACCGTGATCCAAGGCAGTGCGGCGGATTTAATGAAGGTAGCAATGCTGCGCATTGAAGAAGGCATGCATGAAGAGTCCTTTAAGAGTGTCATGATGCTGCAAGTGCATGATGAACTGATTTGGGATGCCTTTCCTGACGAATTACCGTCGTTAGTGGGTCTGGCTCGCACCAACATGACGGAAGCGATGACGTTAACCGTGCCCTTGGTGGTGGAGTTTAAATCGGGGGACAATTGGGAATCTATGCATTTTCTGGGAGATGAATAGCTGTGCCCGAGCTTCCAGAAGTCGAGACCATTCGACGCTATTTAGAGAGTGCTATTGTCGGTAAGTCAGTGGTTGCCGTGCCGCATTTGGATGAAAGAATGGTTAAACGCTCTCCGTTGGCCGCTGGAGATATTCGGCAGCGACTGACCGGCCAAGTATTTGATACAATGACGCGCAAGGGTAAGTTTCTCTTTTTGGGATTAGCCTCGGGGGATGCGTTATTGGTGCATTTGGGAATGAGTGGCCGGCTGGTGGTAGACTCACCAGACGCCCCGCTGCGGGCTCATACGCATCTCATTGTGAGCTTAGGGGAGAGCGAAGTGCGATTGAGCGATCCACGGCGGTTTGGCCGTATTGCTTGGGTTCCTGTGGGAAGTCCCGAGAGAGGCTCGATGGGAATCGAACCACTGTCCCCGGCATTTGGCGGGGAGGCGTTGCTTACGATATTCAAAGGACGCAAGGTCGCGGTGAAAACGGCTCTTCTCAATCAAACGTTGGTGGCCGGACTGGGCAATATTTATGCCGATGAGGCCCTCTATGATGCCAAAATTCATCCATTACGCTCGGCGGGTGGCCTGGACGTCACGGAGGCAAAACGGTTGGTGCGCGCCATTAAGAAGGTACTAAGAGCCTCGATTGCTCACCGAGGCACCTCGTTTTCCGATTATGTGGATGCCTTAGGACATCCCGGTGAGAATCAAGATTATCTAGCCGTTTATGGCCGCGAGGGGGCGCCGTGTCGTCGATGTGGTCAGGGGATAGCGCGACTCGTCATTGGGGGACGCTCGAGCCACTATTGTCCCACTTGTCAGCCGGCGACACCGGTAAAAATTAAGGGGGAACGATGATGCAAAAGTGGAGTTTACTATTCGAATCGGAACAACTGGCACAAGAGACGGTTGAGTTGCTGTGGGATCGATGGGGTGTCCGAGGAGAAATTGAACTGGTGCCCTTAGAAGGTCAGTTTAAGCTTGACATCATTGCTGAAACCGATTTAACCGGACAGCAAATTGAGCAATTGCCAGGGAAGAGAGCGTAAATGAAGGGACGATGGTGGCCGTGGTTATTGTTGGTTCTTGCGCTGGTTCCCGCACTTTTAATTACCACACCAAAGCACACGATTCCGGCAACACCTAGCCATACCGTAAGCGAAGCAATCTTTCAAAACCCGAATACCTTGGATCCTGCCTTAGCCGCGACCACCAGCGATTGGGCGGTGGATACTAATATCTTTTCACCTTTGTTCGTGGTGACGGCGAATGGCACGGTGCAGCCCAATTTGGTCACTCGTTACACCATTTCTGGCACCACGATAACCTTGGTGTTGGGCAAAGAGAAAGTCGCCTCGGGAGCCACGGTGACCGCGGCGATGGTTGCGGGCGCCTTGAGTCGCCCATTGTGGCCATCGGTTCATTCTGCGACGGCGGCGACCTTGTTACACGAGGTCAAAGGCAGTTCGGCGGTGATGGCGGGAAAGTCGACGTATCTCCGTGGAGTGACGGTGATCGATGAATCTACATTAGCCATTCAGTTGAAACGACCCGTTACTACCGCATTTTTACGGAACTTGGCCAATCCCGCATTGTCGATAGTGCCCACCACCGATATGACACAGGGGGGCAGTAATTGGCAATTAACCAATCTCTTTGGCACCGGAGGATATCAATTGAGTAATTGGATGCCTAATGGATTTCTCACCTTTTCGAAGGTGTCCGGTCGAGGACCCAAAGACATCACACTTACGGTATACCAATCCTTTACTGAGGCGCTACAGAGTTTTCGCAATCAAGGTGTGAACGTGGTTCCGGTTCAAGCAGCACAACTCAATGCGGTTCCGAAGTCGGCTCGCGGCAACCTTCGCGCCCTAGGGTCAGGGGGCACCTTGTCGCTGTACTACCGGTCTGGAGCGCATGGTATTTCTGCTTATCCTGCCGTAAAAATCTCGCATTGGGTGGCTCGCAGTTTGGGTGGACTGCGTGCCGAGAGTACGGTGTGGCCGAGTCACGTGCCCGAAGGTCGTCCGATGACGGTCTATGTCAATGCCAATCAACCCGATGCGATACAGTTGGCAAAGACCTTGAAGAGTTTAGAACCCACTAAGGTGTCATACGTCATGGTCTCTGCCACGACGCTCAAGCATCTCGCTCAAAGTGGACGGATTGGCGCCTATATTGGTGAAGTGAATTGGTTTCACTCGTCGGTAGAGGTTCCCTTGGTGCCGGCGCGGTCGTATTGGTTGGTGTCGTCCAATATCGGTGGGCTCTCTTTGTCGTCTAACGGCAGCTTACGTTGGCATAGCATTCGTCTCAAGTGATTACGATCAGGGAGGGGTGGATGACGGGTGAAGCTTCTAGGACTGACCGGAGGCATCGGTAGCGGCAAGAGCTCTGTGAGCCGACTGCTGGAGAGCTATGGGGCCTATGTCATTGATGCAGACAAGATCACGCACCACCTGGAACGTCGTGGTGCGGTAGTCTGGCACCAGATTCGAGAGGCATTCGGATGGGCGATGCTAAAGAGCGATGGGGAACTTGACCGTAAGCGGCTGGGACATGTTGTGTTTGGTAATATTCAGGACCGAGAGAGACTCAATCACATTGTCCACCCGGCCGTACAAGCCGAAATTCGCCAGCAGATTAAGATGGCCAGGGAACGAGGAGAGTCGATCGCCGTGCTCGATGTCCCGCTGCTCATCGAAGGCGGTCTCTACCAAATTGTGGATCTGGTGTGGGTGGTCTACGTGGATCCCGATGATCAGGTGGAGCGCATACAGCGGCGCGATGGCATTAGCGAAGAGGCAGCCTGGCAACGAGTACGGGCCCAAATGCCCTTGAAAGATAAATTGCGCTATGCCGATCAGGTCATCGATAATCGGGGCCCTTGGAAGAACGTGGAGGAAGTGGTTCATACGTTATGGCAAAACGTCGCGTCCGGCGAGTAGTCCGCTTTCGGTTGATTATCATTGTGGTCGTCATGATGGCGATCGGATTTTTATATTCTTGGGCGCCCTTCCCGTATCAAACCGAGGTGATGGCGGCGGCAGGAAAGAATGCGCTCAATCCCTATTTGGTTGCCGCGGTTATCCGAGTGGAGAGCCGTTTTCGACCGGCGGTCGTAAGCCGTCGCGGGGCAGTAGGCCTCATGCAATTGATGCCAACGACCGGCGATTGGATAGCCCGAAAGATGCAATGGACCACTGTCCCACCATTGACGCATCCCTCCACCAATATCGCTCTTGGAACCTGGTACTTGAATTACCTGAAAGCACGATTCAACAATAATATGACACTGACCCTCGCAGCCTATAATGGCGGTCCCGAAACGGTTGATCGGTGGCTGCAATCCGGGGTCTTGAGCCCCTCCCAGCGGTCCTTTAACCCCATCCCGTATCCGGAAACCCGCAACTTTGTGCGACGTGTGAAAGACTTTGAACGTGCGTATGCAGTCATGTATTTCTGGTTGCGGTTTAGTAAACACTTCCCACGGGGGGTGGTTTCGACGGCAAAAGTGATGTCGGAAGAAACAAAACTTAAGCTGAGTGAGCGTCTCGGTATTGATGACATCGTGCGCCAAGAAGGCTGGGGTGGGGTGCCTGCCAGACAGTGTGGAAACTTGGTGCGCGAGGCAATTCGCCTTGCTGAAGAAGAGCTAGCCCGGACTTAACCCTCGGCTGCAGCGGAGCATTTACTCCGCTGCAGGTTTGCTTTCGGTCGATAGCACTGGGAAGATGAATACGCCGTCCTCGACAGGGTGTGATCCCAAGACGAGACTATGATCTGAACTGAGTGGATAAATGTCATTTGGCCTTAGTGCTAGTGCACGGTCTTCGTCCTCCGCTATCGCCAGAATGGGGAGGTTAACAGGCGGTGCCATGGCCACTTTCTCACGATCTAGATTATCATCCGTGATGGACCGAAGCTCTTGACTGCGGCGAATGTCTGCCCAAATGCTGGTCGCGGTCGCGAGGCCGCCCGCTCCTGGGCCTTGGGCCCAGTAATGGCCCGCTGCACTGAATACGCCGATGCCGTTGGTGGTACCTTGCAATTGGCCGAGAAGACTATGCATGGGTACCGCCATAGGGGATACTTGGGCCGCCACTTGGTCCCCGTGAATGCGCTCAGCGATGGCTACCTGTCGCAGAACATAGCCTGCCCGAGCGAGGCGTCGGAATAGCTGGGGAGACCAGGGCTTAACACCAGACACGGCGATGTGGTCAGGATGCACCCAGCGCTCCATGCCTAGGTGGATGAGCAGTACCAGTTTTCTCACGGCGTCGTGCCCCTCGATGTCCGCCGTGGGATCGGCTTCGGCATAGCCTTGTAATTGGGCCTCGTGCAATACCGCTTCGAACGATGCTCCGCGACTCATTGCGGTCAAAAGATAATTGGATGTGCCATTGACGATTCCGTATATGCGGTCAATGGGTGCCGACGAGAGGTGGCGCGAAAGCGGTTCCAATATCGGAATCCCTCCACCGACACTGGCTTCATATCCGAGAAAGGTTTTATTCCTGATGCTTTCGAGAAGCAGCTCTGGACCATGATAGGCCATCACTTCCTTGTTGGCGGTGACCACCGCCTTGCCGTTGCGGAGCGCATCTAGAATCCACTCTCTGGGATGCTCTTTTCCTCCACTAGCTTCAACGAGCAAATGGATGTTGGGATCATGTATCATATCGTACGGGTCTTGGGTCAAAGGAATGGAACTGACTGATCGCACCTTGGTGATATCTCGTACTAACGCCCGCGTGATAGCATAGTGAACGCCGTCAAAGTCATGGCACAAGGTGGCCACAGCTTGACCTACGGTGCCAAAGCCCAGTAGTCCTATGTTTACCTTATGCACAGCCACTCTCCTCGTCTGAGTGTTCTCTCAAAGCCGCTTTCTATACTAGACAAGCCTAGCGTGGTTGGCAATCTATGTGAGCGGGGATAGGAACCGACCGGCATAGGCATCCCGATGGTTTTTACGGACTACGGCCATTCCGTGGGGCAGGGTGAGCGGCGCGCCGGTGGGACTGAGGACTTTGATGGGATGCTGCAGTATCGTTATGGGTAAAGAAACCCGCTGAAGGTCCTGGAGCGGCACGTAACCGAGTCCTTGCTGGGCGCCTCTCCACTCGAGCTGCGCATACGCTCTGTCACCTATGGTGACCGTGGCATCCATCACACTATAGCTTCCTCGCGGAATGAATGCTTTGGCGATAGTGGTATATCCGGGGACCGGGCTAAGATGCGTCGTCACCAACAGTTTGACGGCTGCGGGGGGCCGTGGGTGCCACGCGTGGACCTGGCGTGGCAGTGTGGGTACATAAGGATGGCCCGTCCACCGGGGAATTGGGCCTTTAGCGGTTGCCACCATAGGGGCTCCCTGTGGGGTCACGCCTAACACCACGGCTGGCCCAGCAGGAGTGGATAGGGTGGGGGTAGACGCTACTGGGCTGAGCGCGATGGTCGGGACCGTGCCCGGTACCTGAAAGAGGGTGACCGCAGTGAGACCAGCATGTTTGACTCGATAGATTTCTCCCCAGAAAAGATGGGTACCAGTGGAGGACCACAAATCGCGCCAGGCGATCGCGACCTCTTCACCCGATTTTAACGAGGCTTTAGGGATGGCTGTGGCGGCGTCACCGGAGAGCTGCAGTGCCTCTAACTCCCACGCCGGGCGTGACAGCACAGCTAACGGCAAGTTGTTCTCGGCGGTGTTGTGCGCATCAACTAAAAGCGGGTGAGCGTGCACGATCAGGGCGGTATGTGACCATACGGTTGGAGAGGCTGATTGACCAAGATGAGCATAGCGAAATAGCACCATATCTCCGGGCTGAAGGGCACTTAGAGGAATCACCTGAGCAAAACCGCGAGTCAACAGAAAGTAACTGAGTCGATCCACATTTACGAGTACGGGCCAACGTGGACTCTGTTGAGAGACTAAGGGGATCGGAACACCCCCAGCGGCCAGTGACCGGCCCACGAACTCGGCGCATTGGAATTGTGGTTGGAACCATCCAGCATGGGGAACACGGCGTTGGAAGAGGTCGTGCCCATTGAGCGTGGCCCATCCGCGTTGACCGTTGGCGAGCGTCCAATTCCAATGTTGGTGGGCGTAGCGGATGCTGAGAGGCACACGATAGCGGCTAGGGTTGAGGAGCAGCAAAAAGAAAGGTATCACAATTGCTAAGAGCGCTGCCCATCGGGTTTTCGAATGCATAATTCTCCCACTTTCTTTGCAGTCTATATCCTAGCTTTACACGGCAGGGAACCGAGCATTCGCAAAGGAGTGATGATGTGGTACGGGTATGGCTTCTCGGATTGTGGTTGTTAATGGTGCCTAACACACCGGCACCAGCGTTTTTAGCGCCTCACGGTGGGCGGCTTTGGGCGCAGGTGGAAAAGGTGCCAGGGCGCGAGGCGCCAGTGGTCGCGGAAAAATTGCCGGGTGAAGCGCAGGCGCGAGAAATGAAGTTGCCCTATATGCTCGCGACGCGAACCACCAATTACTATCACGCGACGCCGTCTCAAGGGAAGAATATTGAACTGGTGGCGCGGCGCTTAAATGGGACGGTGGTTCCCCCGGGAGCCGTATTCTCGTATTATGATCGGGTGGGGCCGTATACCACAGAAAACGGCTTTGGCTGGGGGCGAATGTTTGTCGGCGATCGCATTGTGCCCTCAATTGGGGGAGGTGTCTGCCAAGGATCCAGCACCTTGTACTCGGCGCTACTGCGTACTGGTCTTCCCATTTTAGAACGGCATCAGCATGGGCTGACGGTGCCTTACTTGCCACCCGGAGAAGATGCGACGGTGGCTTCCGACTATCTCAATTTTCGTTTTCGAAATAATCGTAGCACCCCGATTCTCATTGCTGCCCACGCTGCCGACCGCCATCTCACGGTGAGTATTTATGGAGCCACCCCAGGCCCGGAAATTGTGGTCAAACACCAGATTTTGGAGGAGTATCCCTATCGAACGGTGACCCAATACAATCACACCTTAAAGGCGGGGGAGGAAAAAGTCTTGGCTCCGGGACAGAAGGGAGTAAAAGTCAAAACCTGGCTCGAAATCAAAACCCCATCGGGAACAGAAATTAAAAATCTCGGAATTGACCGTTATCGCCCCAGCCCACGAATTGTGGAAGTCGGCACCCTGAAGTCGCATTAACGTGTCATGAAAGCCCGATCGCTCCTCATAAGGATGGACGAGGAGTGAGGCGGATTGAGTATAGGATTAGGACTGGCATTCGTGATTGTCATAAGGCTTGTGGCGTTGTCCACAGAACGCATCGCCTTTTCTCAATTGGGACGCGAACGGTCGGTTTTAGCAACCACAGCGGTGGCCTACGGAGGCGCCGCTGCGTTTTTGTGGGTCATTGTTCTTATCATCGGTCAGTCCCAATTTCTATGGCAGGCTTTTTGGCCGGGGGCTATTTATGCCGTCTCGTATGCCTTATATACGGCGGCTCTGGCCGCAGGACCAGTGAGCATCGTCAGTACCTTTGCTAACGCCACCACGGTGATTCTTTTTCTTCTCAACCCGCGCTGGGATGTCGCCTCGATTGTGGCGATCGCTAGCTTTGTGATGGGAGCGCTGTTATTTTTGCCGTCCTCCAAAGGGGGGCGTCCTGCGGTGATATGGATGCTGTTAAGTGATGTGGCCTTGGCCTCAGGGCGACTACTGGATGTACACAATCAAGGGTTACCGGAGCTTCCTTACGCGGCTAGTTTGTTTAGCTCGGTGATGGTGTGGTTAAGCGTGCCGATCACGCTCTATGGCTTGTGGCCTGAAGTGATCTCGAGTGCTCGACTGCGCCCGAATTGGGCCGTGCTTGCGTCCGTGGCCAATGGCACGGCCTACTTGACGGTGCTCGAGCTACTCGGTCGAATGACAGCGACGGCCGTCGAAGCGATATCGGCCGGGGCGGGGATATTGGCGACGATGGCGGGGCTGATATGGTTGCATGAAGGAGATGTCCGTCGACGCATTACGGCGGCGAGCTTAATGACTGTCGGGACCATTATTCTGGTCTACAATCAAGTGGCCAGGATAGGGTAAAATAGAGATACAAGGGGTGCGAAGCATGAAAATTTACACCAAAAGCGGAGACATGGGTGAGACCTCCCTATGGGGCAAGGCCGGGGTGAAGCGGACTCGTAAGGATTCTCTGCGTGTGGAAGCATATGGGACCGTTGATGAGGCCAATGGATTGTTGGGAATGGCTCGAACCGAAAACTTGGGCGATACCCGTTTAGACGCGATGCTATTGCAGATCCAAAATCGCCTGTTTGCTTTGGGAGCCGATCTCTCCAATTTGGCGGATAGTCGAGATAATCGCATTTCCAGTGTGGACGTGGATCAGCTTGAACACTGGATTGATGACTTGGAGGAGGGGCTCACTCCCCTGAAGACCTTCATTTTACCGGGAGGCACCAAGGCTTCAGCATGGTTGCATCTGGCGCGTACGGTGATTCGGCGGGCCGAACGCCGCTTGGTCACTTTTCTTGACGAGGATTCAAGTTATGGTGTGCAATTAAAATATCTTAATCGATTGTCCGATTTCTTGTTTGTGGCTGCCCGCGCAGCTAATGCATCTTTCAGCATAGCCGACGAACCGGCAAAATTTTAGGAGGAGCGACATGGAACAGCGCCAGTTCAGTCTAGACGAAGTGAATAGCATCCTCCCTCAGCTCCGAGAAGAGCTCCACGAATTGAGCGAGATGCAGCATGCCGCACGGGAACTCTATGAAGAAATGAGAGACATGCGAGAAGTAGGGTATCGATCAGACGGTAGTCTCATTATGATGGCAGACTATCAAACCACCAAGCGGCAGTTTGATGAAATTGTGGCAAAGGCTAATCAGATTTTGAATACTATTAACCAACGAGGATGCCGGGTTACCGACGTGGAGGCGGGTCTCGTGGACTTTCCCTCTTCAGTGGAGGGCCTTGACGTCTATTTGTGCTGGAAAAAAGACGAGCCCGTGGTGGCCTTTTACCACGGACTCGACGAAGGGTTTGCTGGGCGACGCCCATTGCCACAGAACTGACTTCGCAACTAGACTAAGGATGAAGGCCTAATGCCTCGGCATGGGGCTTAAGTGTCTCGACAATAAAGGTAATAAAGGAGTCTAGGTCTTCACCCAGCCCTGATACGCCCTCATAGACATCTTGGCGATTGACCCCTCGAGCAAATCCTTTATCTTTTAATTTTTTGATGACAGAGCGAGCAGTGACCTCGGATAAACTTTGGCTGGGTCGAACTAAGGTGACTGCGACGACGAATCCCGTTAACTCGTCAGCGGCAAATATCGCCTTTTCCACCACTTGATCCCGTGAAAGGCCATTTTCGGTGACATGGGACTGAATCGCTTGGATGATGGCGTCGGGGAATCCTGCGTTAGCCAAGATTCTCCCTCCTTCAATGGTATGCTGACCAATATCTGGGTATTCTTCATAGTCAAAGTCATGTAAGAGACCGACCAATCCGAAGAACTCAGGATCCTGATGGTGCCTTATGGCAATGGCGCGCATGACGGCTTCCACCGCCAAGCCATGTTTGACCAGATTCTGGTTGCTTGTATGTTGGTGCAAGATCGCGAGAGCCTGATCCCGCGATGGTAGGATTCTCTCCACTAACGTTGCTCCCTTCGTTATAGGACATCATGGTTATTTGTTCATCTGCCCGGATTTTGCGTGTTGTGGCCCGTGCCAACTGTTATATGGGATTATGACTCACCAAACGGATATGGTTGGCCGAGCCATGCTTGGAAAGCCTGTTCTTGGTCACGGGTTCTCTGCGCTATCGGCACAAATTTCCATTGATCGGGACGTGATTCTTCGGGCCTGACGCTGATCCGTTCAATCGCTCCGTGGTGGGCAATATCCATTGTGAGTGCCCTCTCTGTAGAGTGAATCTGCAAGGCCTTTGTCCACTCGTCTCGGGAGGAGACCCGTACTTGGCTCACGGCTAAAATTTCGTCGTCGGGTGAGATCCCAGCACGTTCCCCGGGACTTTCTCGATAGACGGTAGCGGCGTACAACTTTCCGGCGCGCTCAATCGTTTCGATGCCGATCCAGACAGGGTGGGGTTCGTCAGGATGTTGAAAGGTTTTTTCTATCGCTAACCCGACGGTGGCCAAGAGATCTTCGTCAAACCATGCAGTGCCATGAACATACCGGTCCAGCGCGTCAGATAGGGGCTCTCCCCCAATCTCTTTGATGACACTCTCGATGGCTTCCTCGGGGAATCCTGCGTCGCCGTACGTATCCCATAACTTTCGCCAAATGCTATCAAGTCCCGAGTGTTCCTCCCGTTGCGCGCGCAATTGGAGATCGAGAAAGATGCCTAGCAGCGCTCCTTTGAGGTAATAGGAAATGGTGATGTTGGGGGTATTGGCGTCAGGGCGGTAGAGACGAATCCATGCCTCCAGCGAAGCTGATGCGAGCGAGGTCCACTCGCGTCCCGGCATTTGGGAGAGCTGATAGAGATTTTTCGCCCACTGTTCTAAGACATCGCGGGCAGGAATGGCCCCACTTTTGGCTAATAGCCATTGGGCGAAATAGTCGGTCAGGCCTTCCATGGCCCACAAGAGGGATGTATAGACTTCCTCTTGATAATTAAACGGCCCTAATTGCTCGGGCCTGAGACGTTTGACGTTCCAAAGATGAAAGTACTCATGGGCGAAAAGACTCAATAGTCGTTGATAGTGCCGGGGATTCTCAAAGAGATCGCGAGAGACCATGATGTTGGCTCCGTTGCGATGTTCGAGCCCCCCACCACCCTTGTCCGATATGGTGACAAAGAATCGGTAGTGAGGGTAGGGGAGAGAGCCGAAGATTGCCTCGGTACATGCAATAATTTGGCGCAGATGATCGATCAATTGGACCGGAGGGTTAGGGATGGTGCCGAATCCGCCCATGACGAGAATGTGCTCTACGTTATCGACAAGAAATGATGTCTGTGTCAATGAACCCAACTGAATGGGAGAATCGACCAACGTGTCATAGCTATCAGCCTGGTAGTGGTGTTTCTCTGGCCCTATTGTCTCCAAACTGGTAGCCACATCCCATCCTGGTGGCGGATCGATAATCACCTCCACGGGCCACGTCTTGCCGTTGTCTGCGTAGAGAAACAGCGAGGTTCCTGTGATGATCCCATATTGTCTGTCGAGGTAGCTGGTGCGGACGCTAAGTTCATACGCATATACCTCATATTCGACAGTAAGGCGAGTCGTCGTCTTACCCAGGTGAATGATCCATTGAGCTTTATTTTTGGGCGTGATGGAAAGCGGGGTTTTGTGGGCGTCCCAAGCTCGTAGCTGTACGAGGTGTCGGGCATACTCGCGAATCAGATAGGACCCCGGAGTCCAGGTAGGAAGCGACAAAACCACCTCTTCAAGCCCAGATGATGGGAGTTCCATGGTGACGTGGTAATAGTGTGTTTCGGGACTTGGCATACTAACACGATAGATCACTTGGCGATGAGATGACATAAAAGTCTCCTTTGTCGGTAGTCGGGGAAAGGTATCCTCACCTATGGTACAATTTTTTCCATGAGGATACGAATATCCTACTGCGCTGTGGAAAGGAATGGATAATGTGGCAAATCGTCCCGATATTGACGAACTCAATTTGATGACAGGTAAGAAGGCTCGTCTGCGTCGTCTCCTATACCATGCGGGTCCAGCTAATGGCACCCTAATGATTTTACCGATTGACCAGGGGTTAGAGCATGGACCCCGCGATTTCTTAGAAGCCCCCGAAAGTCAAGACCCCAATTTTCAGTTTCGCTTGGCGGTAGAGGGGCGCTTTTCAGCCATCGCGTGTCAGATTGGATTAGCGGAAAAGTACTATCCGAGCTATGCTGGAAAAATTCCGTTGGTTCTGAAGCTCAACGGAAAGACCGAAATTCCTTCGGATGCCGAACCTTTGTCGCCGCTGACAGCCTCGGTAGAAGATGCCGTCCGTTTGGGGGCGGATGCTGTGGGCTACACTTTGTATGTCGGTTCCTCGCGTCAAGACGAAGACTTTGCGCAATTTCGTGACGTACGACTTCACGCGAATCGTTACGGCATGCCGATTATTGTGTGGGCCTATCCTCGAGGCACCGATATTGAGGCTAAGGGAGGTAAGGATACCATTTATGCAGTAGACTATGCGGCACGAGTTGCCCAGGAGCTGGGGGCCGATGTGATTAAGTTGAATGTGCCGCGTATTGATGCGGACAAGCTCCTGAAGGCGCCCAAAGTCTACCAACGCGAGTGGACGACCGAATCGGCGCTGCGACAAG
Organism: Sulfobacillus sp. TH-112; assembly: GCF_057473405.1. Classification (NCBI taxonomy): domain Bacteria; kingdom Bacillati; phylum Bacillota; class Clostridia; order Eubacteriales; family Clostridiales Family XVII. Incertae Sedis; genus Sulfobacillus; species Sulfobacillus sp. TH-112. Next base: position 466 of record NZ_JBYCKN010000119.1, on the reverse strand, counting down.
TCATCTTGTCCGCAGGCCATTCGTTGGTGATTTTCGCAGGAGGGGAACGGGGTGCGGAAGATGACGCCCTAAAAAAGGCGGAAGCGTGCCTTCAGGCGGGAGCCACAGGTCTCATCTTTGGACGCAATGTCTGGCAGCGATCGTTCAGCGAGGCAATGCACATGGCGCATTCCATTCACAGCCTGCTAGACCGGTATGGGGCGGAATCCCACTGACCGGTTACCATCCCCCAGTTTCTGGGGGATTTTTATTTTGTATTGGCTATGTGCAAGACGTAGTTGGATTTTCTCGTTTCTTGGCTCAAGCTTCCGTTCCCAGCACGACAGGCCAAGGGTGGAATATGCGGTTCGTATTGACTACCTGCGACCCTGCCGATGGTTGGAATCCGCATACAACGAGCCCCATAAACCATGGTCAAACCCAGACACTACTGCCGCTCCCTCGCCCCCGTTACGGCCGCATGTCG
>NZ_JBYCKN010000118.1:0-19543 GCF_057473405.1 Sulfobacillus sp. TH-112 | reverse complement strand
GAAAAGAGACCACCATAGCGAGGAGATTTCAAGCAATGAAGGGATTATAGTTGGCGGGAGGTACTGGGAGTCGATTGCGGCCTCACAACTATACAGGGGCAAAGCAATTGATAACCGTAGCCAACCGTCCGATATTGTTTTATGCCATGGATGCCCTGGTAGCGGCGCAGATTACCGAGATTGGTGTGGTTGTAGGAGAAACCCAGAACGAAGTGAAAGCAGCACTCCAAGATGGTTCTGATTTCGGTTGCCACATTACCTATATTGAACAATCGGCTCCCTTAGGATTAGCCCATGCGGTGAAATCATCCCGTCAATTCTTGGGCGACTCTCCGTTTCTGATGTTTTTAGGAGACAACTTGTTGCGTGGTGGCCTCACTTCGCTCGCCGAAGGGTTTCGTCAAGGGGATTACGCGGCCTCGATTCTCCTGACGGAAGTGCAAGATCCACGGCAATTTGGTGTGGCGGTATTGGATGGAGAGCGAGTTACCCGCTTAGTGGAGAAGCCAGCCGAACCTCCTTCTAATTGGGCGCTGGTTGGCGCTTATTGCTTTTCGCCAGTGATCCATGAGGCGATTTCTCTGCTTACACCGTCATGGCGCGGTGAGTACGAGATTACTGATGCCATCCAAATTTTAATTGACCGCAACCTACGGGTGCAATCAACGCGGGTCGAAGGATGGTGGAAGGATACGGGGCATCCAGAAGATGTCCTAGATGCGAACCGTCTAGTTCTGGAAGACCTTACCCCGTTGAGTGGTGGACGGTTAGTAGAGAGTGACGTTCGCGGACGGGTCGCGATCGCGGACGGGGCCGAAGTGATCCGCTCGGTGGTGCGGGGCCCTTGTACCATTGCGTCAGGGGCTCGAATCGAGGATAGTTATGTGGGACCCTATACGGCTATCGGCCCTAATGTGGTGATCCGGCGCACCGAAATTGAAAATAGCGTGGTACTGGCTGAGAGCATCATCGAGGATGTTCCCGAGCGAATTGACCAAAGTCTCATTGGACGTGGGGTCAAAGTTTGTGGCAAACAAGGACGACCGCGTGCGATTCGTCTGGTGTTGGGCGATCAGAGCCGAGCCGAAATTTAGGCGGACTGGAGTCGGCGATGGTCCCTCTGTGAATTCTGAGAGGTACGTACGAGTTAACGAACGACCTAATGGAGGGTGAGCATGAGTCGGTTTGGAAGTATTGAGGGCGTCATCGTGAAAACACTGAAGCGGCATCCCGATGATCGCGGATTTTTTCAGGAGATATTACGGGACGATGACCATCTTTTGCGCCGTTTTGGACAAGCATCCCTCTCCATGAGTTATCCTGGGGTGATTAAGGCATTTCACTACCATGAGCGCCAAGATGATTTATGGTTTTTTCCGGTGGGGTCAGCGCAGGTGGTGTTGTATGACATGCGTGAGGATTCTCCCACCCAGGGAATCACGCAAGTACTCTACCCGGGAGACGCCAATCCCCAACTGATTGTGATTCCGGTTGGCGTAGTGCATGGATATCGAGTGTTGGGAAACCAACCACTGATGATTGTGTACTTCACGACGGAGTCCTATGTTCCTAGTAACCCCGATGAAAAACGATTAGCCTGGAATGATGCGACCATAGATTTCGATTGGTCGACCGCATTTCGTTAGGTCAATTGCAGGAGGATGAGTATGCGGGTAATGGTGACTGGCGGGCTGGGATTTATCGGCTCTCACCTGGTACGACGCTTGTTGCGTGAACCGGATGTTAGCGTCGTGAATGTGGATGCTCTGACGTATGCGGGAAATTTATCCAATTTAATTGATGTCAATGGTCCTGAATCGCGCTACTCGTGGCGTCGAATCGACATTGCCGATCAAGCGGCGGTGGAAGCGGTCTTTATGGAGGCCGCGATTGATGTGGTTATCCATTTAGCGGCCGAGTCACATGTGGATCGCAGCATCGAGTCAGGCATTGGGTTCGTCCGGACCAATGTGCTGGGCACCCAAGTGTTGCTAGAGAATGCCCGGCGTTTTCATGTCGGGCGATTTGTGCATGTGTCGACCGACGAGGTGTATGGGAGCTTACCTCCTCAGGGGGTCTTTACGGAACAATCGCCACTTCAGCCGAATAGTCCCTATTCAGCGAGTAAGGCCGCCTCCGATTTATTGGTTCTGGCCGCTTTTGAAACCTATGGCCAGGATGTTGTGGTGACGCGATGTTCAAATAACTACGGCCCTTACCAGTTTCCAGAAAAGTTGATGCCTCTCTGGATCACCAATGGTCTGGAAAACAAACCATGGCCCATTTATGGCGACGGATTGAATGTTCGCGATTGGCTTTACGTGGAAGACCATGTGGAGGGCTTGTGGCTGGCTTTGACCAGGGGTACGGCGGGGAGCGTCTATAATTTGGGTGGACGTAATGAACGTAGCAACCGTGAGGTCGCTAGCGAATTACTGCGGCGTTTGGGACTGCCGCAGAGCGTCATTGTGTCGGTGCCGGATAGACTGGGGCACGATCGGCGTTATGCGATAGATCCCACAAAAGCTGAACACGAATTGGGCTTTCGGGCTCATATGTCGTGGCAGGATGGGCTCGACGCGACGGTCGCCTGGTATCAAGAGCATCGAGATTGGTGGGAATCTATTAAGTCGGGGGCCTATAAAGAGTATTATGCTCGCCATTATGAGACGGGGCGGGACAATGAGGGGTAGGCTGATTTTTGCGGTTCTTGTTGCACGATTGACCGGTTGGATTAGTCGTATGACGGGACGCGGAGGGAGTTCTCTTCCGGGACTTGTGGCGAGGCGTATCGATCCAAGGGTGCTATCAGAGTTAACCCAGGACCTTGTGCAAGGTGTGGCTCTTCTCACCGGCACCAACGGCAAGACCACCACGGCGGCCATGATACGGCACATTTTATCGCAGTCGGGCCGAGCCACCGTGTCTAATCGAAGCGGTGCCAATCTGATATTGGGATTGACGGCCAGTGTGGTTCAGGCAGAATCGGGCTTTCGAATTTATCCGCGCGCGGACTTGGCGCTACTTGAAACGGATGAGGCAACCATGCCACGAGCGAGCCAGGAGATTGGACCGCGAGTCATCAGTGTCACCAACTTCTTTCGCGACCAGCTCGATCGGTATGGGGAGCTTTCGACGACAGTGCAATTTGTGCGGCGAGGCATTGACCACTTATCTCCTGACGGACAATTGGTGCTCAATGCGGACGACCCCCAAGTGGCACGGTTAGGTGATAGCGCACAACACGTGATTTATTATGGTCTTGAGGGCTCCTCAGATTCTAGTCTCGGAGAATACGACACCTTAGATGCTCGCTTTTGTCCGCATTGTGGGGCCGCTCTGTCCTATGAAAGGCGCTACTTTGCTCACTTGGGGCACTATTCTTGTTCGGGATGTGGGTGGGTTCGTCCTCTCCCGCAGGTGAGCGTGGAGTCATGGAATCGCGAGCAGCACACGCTCACCCTGCGTATTCGTGACGAGGTCCATACGGTTCCGTGGACGATGCCCGGTATTTACAATATTTATAATCAAATAGCGGCCATTGCCACGGCGCTGTCGTTAAATGTCGCGGTCGCGGAGATTAAAGCGGCCTTAGAGAGTTTTCGTCCCGCCTTCGGTCGTATGGAAACATTCTCGGTTGGCGCACAAACTATTTGCATCGCCCTGGTAAAGAATCCGGTCGGATTTAACCAAGTACTGGCGACGATGGAGGAGGAAAAAACGGCTGTCTCGGTCCTGGTGGTGATCAATGATCGCTACGCGGATGGTCAAGATGTGTCGTGGTTGTGGGACGTGGATTTTGAGAAGTGGGCTCATCGAATGCCGGTCAGACGGTGGTGGATTAGTGGTGTGCGGGCTTACGATATGGCGATACGCTTAAAATACGCGGGTGTGAATCCGGAGTTAATCGAGGTTGAGGTAAATGTCCTCATGGCACTAAAGCGTGCCGTGCAAGGGATAGAAGATGTACCGCTCTACATTCTTCCAACCTATACGGCAATGTTGGAGGTGCGGGAATATTTCACGCAAGAAAAATTGGTGAAGCACTTTCGAGAAGGGTAGGGTTATGGTAGATACTCAGCGGGGTGCGCCGCTTATTGTGGGAACAGCCGGGCACATCGATCACGGGAAAACCACCCTCGTGAAGGCGTTGACGGGTCAAAATGCCGATCGTCTGCCCGAGGAAAAGGCGCGTGGAATCACGATCGATTTAGGGTTTGCACATATGGTATTAGCAAATGGGCAGCGGGTGGCATTTATTGATGTGCCAGGGCACGAGAAATTTGTGCGCAATATGGTCGCCGGAGTTCATGGGATGGATGGGGTATTACTGGTGGTGGCGGCCGATGAAGGAATTATGCCACAGACGCGCGAGCACCTGGATATCTTGCGGCTCTTGGGAGTGACACAAGGAATTACCGTGATTACGAAAGCCGAGCTAGTGGACCCGGAGATGCTGGAACTGGTCCAGATGGTGGTTCGCGAGGCTGAAGAAGGTACTTTTTTGCAAAACGCGCCGATGATTGTGGTTGACGCACTCACCGGGCGTGGGATTGAGGCACTCACTAGTGCGCTTGAACATTTGACGCATCAGTGGCAGACCCGAAAAGCTGCCGGTCCTGTCCGCCTTCCTATCGACCGGGTGTTTACCGTCAAAGGATTCGGAACAGTGGTTACCGGCACATTAGTGTCGGGCACTATACGGAGTGACGAGAGCTTGGAACTTGTGCCGGGCAATATTTCTACGCGCATTCGCGGATTAGAAGTGCATAATGAGGCGGTGCTGGAAGCGGGTGCAGGCCAACGGGTGGCGGTGAACCTTTCCGGCGTAGACAAGAAGAGTGTCCAGCGAGGGCAGATTTTAGCCACTCCGGGTCAGTTTTCAGGACGAGACGTGGCCCAAGTGGCGCTCGAATTGCTAAACGAAAGCCCGCCGTTAAAGGACCAGAGTCGTGTTCATGTGCATTCAGGAACCGCCGAGGCAATAGGCCGACTATACTTTTTTGACCGTCAAGAACTCTCGCCCGGCGGCGAGGCGTACGCAGAATTGCGTCTCGAAACGCCCATGCCGCTGGGGCGATCAGATCGGATTTTGATACGGTCTTATAGTCCGGTGTATACCATTGGCGGTGGTCAAGTGCTGGAAGTAGGGATACATCATCGCAAGAAGGAAGCTCGTCACGTGGATTACCTAGCGAAATTACATCAGGGGCGCGATGAAGACCTGGTCCATGAATTCATGCAAAGAGCGGTCATGCCGGTCGCTGTTGATACGTTGTCGCAGGAGACTTTACTGACTGTCGAAGATATTCAATCCCTCAATGATCCGGCGTTGGAATGGATTAGCGCAACCTGGTTGTGGGATCGAACGATGTGGCTCTCGTGGCAGGCAAAGGTACAACAAGTTTTGAATCCCTATCTTGTGCAGAGACCGCTGAGACCGGGGATGCCGCTTGATGAACTGAAGAACCTGGTGGCTTCCAACTGGCCGAATAAGGTGTTTCAGGCCAGCCTCAGTCATGGGGGATGGGTAATTGATAGAACCTGGGTGCGTATTTCCGAGCGCCCTACCGTCCCGCCAGCCGATGCACTGTCGTGGGTGGAAGAGGTGTATCACGAGATTCTCCGCGCAGGATTGAAGCCTCCGCACGTCAGTGAGTTGCATGCGGCGTTGGCTCACCCTGTCGCCTATGTGGATGACGTGCTAGAATACTTAGTTTTAGGGCGTAGGCTGTATCGATTGGAGGATGGATTATGGCTGGCCCATGAAGCCTATATGAAAGGCAGGCAGCAGGTGGTGGAGGCGCTGCAGAATCGGGGCCCGCTCAGCACCAGCGATTTGAAAGATGTGTTAGGCATTAGTCGGAAAATGGCGGTGCTGTTTCTGGAACTGTTAGATAAAGAGCGGGTCACCCGCCGGATTGGGGACCAAAGGACGTTGGTGAGCTAATGCAACGAGTGGAAGTCGCGTGGAGTAAGATGCCTAAGGGTGCTTTTGGGCAAAGTGGCGATAGTATAGAGCTGGTAGAGCGTCCGCTTGGCGGGCTGACCCTCATCTTGGCTGACGGTCAGGGGTCGGGTCCGGCCGCCCGCCGGATTAGTCGTATGGTCGCTATGAAGGCCGTGCAATTAATCGCTGACGGATCGCGTGATGGGGCGGTGGCGAGGGCGGTCCAAGATATGTTATATACGGCCCGTGAGGGGCGAGTCACAGCGACGTTGGCATTGCTGAGCATTGACATGCACACGAAGACGTTGGTAATTGCCCGCAATGCTCCGAGTCCTGTGATTGTGCGCCAAGAGGGCCGCGTGTTTCGACTTGAGGGTGGGGCAGAGGTGATTGGTACCTACCGTAAGACCCGACCTGCTATGACCGAGCTCGCTGCCACGCCGCTTAGTCTGCTGTTGACGTATTCGGATGGCCTGATGCAGGCAGGGCGACGCTTTGGGAAAATGATCAACTGGGAAGAATGGGAAGAACGCTTTGCCAGTTTGACGGTGGATTCCCTGTCGCTATTTGTGTCAAATCTCATGGAGTATGCTTTGGAACTGGAACACGGGAGACCGAATGATGATATTAGCATCATGGCTCTAGGACTGAGAGAGGAAGATAGTTCTGCCCTACGACAACTTTCGGCCACCATCCCCTACTAGTGCTATCGTGCTGGTAGGCGTGTGTGCATCAGGCAAGACGACCATTAGAAGGCGTCTCAGAGAACGTGGGATCACGGCTAAAGCTATTGCTCAAGAGCACTCTCGAGTTGCAGATTTGTATAAACGCAACGGCCAGTTTGTGGTGGTATTGGTAGCAAGTTGGCAAACCGTGCATCGTAGGCGGGATCTTTCCTGGGACCGGCAGTTCTATTTGACGGAATGGCGCCGTCTGACGGCCGCCCGAAATGACGCTGTGTTAGTGATTCACACGGACTTGTTAACTCCCGATGAAGTGGCCGACCGTATTGCAGGATGGTATGATCAGCGCATGAACTTGATAGGCCAATGGCAGCTTCACCCAGAGTGGTCCCATGCACAGCGGGCTGAGGTGCGGAAACTGTTACAGCCGTCGTAACTCGAGGGATGGTTTGACAGTCTTTTCGGCACCGGTTTATAATGAGTCGATTTTCTGACAGGGGGCGAGCCGATGCGCCAACGCAGTATTTTTTCGTTGGTCGCGCTGGTAGCAATTATTATTGTTGCTGGCGGCTATTTTTCTTTTATTAATCCAATTACCAAGCATTTGAAATACGGATTAGACCTTAAAGGCGGGGTTACGGCGACATATCAAGCCGAGCCGTCGCCGGGCGCGCCCGTAGACTCAAATACCATGGCCAAAGCCATGGAAATTTTATCCTACCGGGTGAATAAACTCGGGGTCAGTGAACCAGTCGTACAGCAAGTAGGAAAAAATCGTATTACGGTTGACTTGCCCGGAGTTAAAAACCAGGAACAGGCTCTGAACTTTTTGGGAGAGACCGCTCTTTTGCAAATTAAGAGTCCTAAAGGGAAGGTTCTCTTAACGGGAAATGATTTATCCAATGCCGTAGCGGGTATTTCACAAGGACAAGACGTCGTGGAATTAACCTTTGATGCGAAAGGCACCGCGCTTTTTCGGGAGGCCACTACCAAGTATCTTAATCAGGCTCTGCCTATCTACTTGGACGGTAAGTTGTTAGAAGCACCCACCGTACAAAGTGTCGTCCCCGATGGCAAAGCTCAGTTGACGGGCGGATTTGCGACACTTAAGCAGGCACAAAAAATGGCGTTGCTGCTTCAGTCGGGAGCCCTACCGGTGAATTTGAAGGTGTTGGATGTGGAGACCATTAGCGCCACGCTAGGACATCAGTCCATTGTTGAGTCGGAGCACGCCGCCGTGATTGCCATTGTGTTGATTGGCTTGGCAATGATTTTCTGGTATCGGCTCGCAGGACTCTTTGCTGATATTGCGTTAGCTGTCTATGCATTCTTATTAGTGGGAGCGCTTGAAGTCATTCACGCAACCATTACCATTCCCGGTATCGCGGGTATTATTCTGTCGATGGGGATGGCGGTGGACGCCAATGTTATCATTTTTTCGCGTGTACGTGAAGAAATGGTCGCAGGCAAGTCTGCGCGGGCCGCGATAGAGATTGGTTTCCGAAATGCTATTCGGGCTATTTTGGACTCCAATGCTACCACCTTTATCTCTGCCGTGATTTTGTTCTTCCTTGGCAGTGGCGATGTAAAGGGATTTGCCCTGACGTTGATGATTGGGATTGTGATTTCGCTATTCACCGCGGTCATCTTGACGCGGCAATTTATAAGACTTATCGCGGACGCCGGATGGGCTCGAATTCGCGCAGTCTTCGTAGGTTAGGGGGAGCACCATGCCATTTCGGGTCGATTTCTTAAAGCGCTGGAAGCTCTGGTTTGTGGTGTCCGGTATCTTTTTGATTATTGCGCTGTTCGGCATCTTTGTCCGCGGATTAAACTACGGAATTGACTTTACTGGTGGAACCCAGATGGACTTGCAATTCAGCCACGCCATTAGTGTCACCCAGGTGCGAGGGGTGCTGGATGGCCAGGGTCTGGCTCAGTCCACGGTGGTATACATTGGTCACGGCAACCGTCAAGTACTGGTTACCACTCCAACCATCAGTGAACATGAGCGGGGAGTGTTGCTGACAAAGATGAACTCCGTCGCCTCGTACAAAGAAATTTCTACGAGCCGAGTTTCGTCGATTATTGGTCAGCAAACCGAGCGCACGGCGCTTATTGCGGTCCTCATTGCCACCGCGGCCATTATTCTCTATATCGCGATTCGGTTTGAAATGCGATTTGCGGTGGCCGGGATTATTGCCCTATTGGTGGATGTCATCGTGACGGTAGGGCTAGTGGCCTTGATTCATGTGGTGCTAACCACGTACTTCATTATGGCGGTCCTGACCATTTTTGGGTATTCGATGAACGACCGTATTATTGTATTTGACCGCATTCGAGAAAACTTGCATAAGCAAAAGAAGAATGAGCCATTAGATGAGGTGGTCAATCGCAGTTTAAATCAGGTATTGATGCGGTCAATCAACACCTCGACGACCGTGATGATGGCGTTAGCTGCGCTCTTAGTGTTTGGGGGTGCGACTATTCGGGATTTCGCCGTGACCATGCTGTTAGGGGTGTTCATCGGGACGTTTACCTCGCTGTTCATTGCCAGTCCGGTATGGGTCTTATGGCGAAAACATGATGATGCCAAGCGGAGAACCGCACCGAAACCGGCATAAAATTGCGTAATGTCGCCAAAATTGGGTGAGGATATCACTCAAGGAGGCGATCGGATGAAATCGCGCGATGTGGTGCGGCAGTCAGTGAAATTTTGGAATGGGCCCTGGATGATGAATAGCGTATGGGAGGACGGGCGAGGTGTGATCGCCCGTTTTTTCGTGGAAAATGATGCACTACAGGTCGAAGTAGAGGTCACTGACGCGTGGCATGCGCCCATCATGGCCGACGCCAGTGCCAAGAAGCTTATCCTAGAGGCCGAATCGCAGTCGGTTCAGATTCCGCTACCCGAAGAAGTCGTCCCGGGACATCTGGAGCTGGTTAAAGGTGAGGGGGGCGCGTATTGTCTGACACTGACGCGCCGGGGACTCAAAGGGCAACTGCCGCAATGATTTGGGTGGTGGAGTCTCTAGCATGGATGGCCTGCCTTTTCACCGATGGCCCCTGGCTTATCGCAATTGTCGCATTAGAGGTGGTGGGCGGGAGAGCTTTTTATCGTGATTGGTTGGTCGTGATGACGGAATTCGCCATCGCAATCGTCATAGAGTTGATTTTGCGACGGATGCCCTCTGCGAACCGGGTTTTGCCGAAAGCGTATGACGCGGCGCTTCAAGGCGCGGCCATTGGCGGATACACGATTTTATTCGGCACGTTACCAGGGCTCCTGTTGTGGCAATTGAGTCTCGGTGTTGATGCCGAGCATCGTATGCATAAACTTTTAGCAATGACAAAACAGCGCATGATGCCCCGAGGTATTCGTCTTGTAGCGGGGATTCTTTTGGTTCTGGCGTATCAGGCGCGGGCATGGCTGTAGAGGTTTGATACAATAAAGGGGTGTGGTCCACGGTGATCTCGACCGAAAGCGGCCGCCACACGACGGCTCGGTCAGCACGTTGGAACCTCCTATTTAACATCGGGATGATGGTTGCCAAATTAGGGGTGGGCATCGTTGGTCACTCAGAGGCATTAGTGGCCGATGGATTGCATAGTGGGGCCGATGTTTTGGCCTCCATAGCTGTCGTGATGGGCCTTAGGGTAGCAGGGCGTCCGCCGGACTCTGACCATCAGTATGGCCACGGTAAGGCGGAGGCCATTGCTCAGAAGGTGGTTGCGGTGTTTCTGCTGTTGGCGGGACTAGAAGTGGTGAACATGACACTCGAATCATGGAGCCACGCAGTGCGGCCCTCCATACTGGCCCTGATCGTCGCGGCGGCGGCGGTAATCCCGAAAGCTTTGATGGCTTGGGCGCAAAGCAAACTGGCGCGGGTCAGTGGAAGTCATGCGATTTTGGCCGAGATGCGAGATAATGAGACCGATGCCCTGGCGTCCCTGGTGGCGGCTCTCGGCATTTTGATCGCCCGGTGGGGACCTCGCAGTGCTGACAGCGTGGCCGCGTTAGGGGTGGCCGGGCTATTGTTCTGGGCCGGAGGAGATGTCTTTCGCACCGCTGCCCATGATCTCATGGACGAAGCCGCTGATGCCGCTATCGAAACAGACATTCGGGCCCGAGTGCTTGGCACTCTGGGGGTGTTGAATATCGCGACGCTTCGTACCCGCATGAATGGCAGTCAGACGTTTGTAGATCTGGAAATTGTGGTGGCGCGAGACCTCAGTTTGGTCGAGGCGCATACCCTTGCCCATGGTGTGGAGCGCACCGTGATGGAAATGACGTCGGTGCAGGGCGTCACCGTGCACGTGAATCCGGCAGAAGAGGGCGGTCAGATGTGAAGACACAACGATTGTGGCGTGAGCCCTGTGATGTGGATGATATTGCCGAACTGAGTCGGGCGCTCGCTGTATCTAGGCTCGAGGCGGAGTTTCTGTGGCGCCGCGAAATACGATCGAACGAGGCATTTTTGGCGTTAAGCGAAGCGGCGGAACTCGCGTCCCCCTATGAGTTATCTGATATGGACAAAGCGGTGACGATTATACGGCAGGTTTTGAAGTCGGGAGAGCGTCTCAGAATTTATGGGGATTATGATGCGGATGGGGTCACCGCGACGGCACTCTTGTATCGTGGGCTAAGAGCCCTAGGATTTCGCGAGCAACTGGATTTTTATATTCCTAACCGTTTCGATGAAGGATATGGTTTGAATGTGGAGGCTGTATGGCGTGCTCACCATGAAGGAATTGCCCTGATGGTGACGGTAGATTGTGGCTCGAGCTCGCCCGAGGCGGCAGATTTGGCGCGAACACTTGGGATGGGAATCGTGATTACGGATCATCATGCCTTAGGGGCAGTGTGGCCGAATGCCGAAGCGCTGGTGAATCCTGAGTGTCGTCAGTCTGAGGATCGTCTGTCGGGGGCGGGAGTGGCCTTACAACTGGTGCGCGCGCTATTAAATGATGAAGTGCCAGAAATGTTGTATGGCATTGCGGCAATCGGGACAATTGCGGATGTGGTGCCGTTGAAGTACAGTAATCGTTCGTTGGTGCGGCGGGGGCTAAAGGCGCTGCGTGGAGGGGCTGTTCCTGGGCTGACGCAATTGTTTTTAGACCAAGGTCGACCGGTGGAACAGGCTGGTGTCGGTGATGTGGGCTTCATGGTCGGGCCGCGCCTTAATGCCGCTGGGAGAATGGGAGATGCTGGGTTAGCGACAACGCTCTTGACCTCCGATCACCCTCGGGAGATTGCGACGGCGGCAGGGCGTCTGACGGCGCTCAATGCCGAACGCCGGACTATCGAGCAGCAGTTGGTCACCGAGGCGTGGTCGCTTTTGCCGCGTGACCGTGACGGTCACCTGTATCCTTTCACGGTGATCGCCGGAGATGGCTGGCATGAAGGAGTCGTGGGGATTGTGGCCTCACGATTTCGCGAGTGGTTGGCGCGTCCTGTGGCCGTCGTGACCTATGATGGCGATCATGGGAAGGGGTCCGCCCGAAGTGTTGAGGGGTTTAACCTGATTGCCCATTTGAGACAGTCTCGCGAGCGATTTACTAAGCTAGGAGGCCACCCGGGGGCCGCCGGATTTAGCTTGCACAGGCAAGATGCCGGCGAACTCAGTGCGCTCTTATCGCAAAATTTGCCACCATCCGTGCTTCGCCAACAGTATCGCGGTTTGCAGTACGATGTGAAGGTGGGGGGCGCCGATGAGGCTCGTGCCATCTGGGCCATGGTGGAGAAGTATGGCCCATTTGGCCATCACTTCGAGATGCCGCGGGTCTTAGTGCAAGGAACGGTGGGACAGGCTCGAACCATGGGACAAAACCAACAGCACCTCTCACTGACGCTGAAAGAAGATACTACTAGGGCCGTGGGATTTGGCCTGGGGCGGTGGGCTTCGGGCCTTATGCCGGGAGCCCCAGTGCAACTCTTGGCCACCTTAGAAGAAAATTGGTATCGGGGGACGGTTACTCCTCAGTGGCGCATTCAGCGTGTAGACGGGCCACATCCGCGGCGTGCGATGCCATTAGAGTCACTGGAGTCAGCACCAGCACCAACCGTGGGCACGATATGGGTGGCGAGCAGCGATCGGGCTCTTCGGGAGTGGGCACCCAAACTCGGCGCCGTTCCGTATTTGTCACGATTACCGCTGGGAGAATTAACTGCCGTGGAGGAGTTATTTCGTCGCGGCCTCATCGACGCCATCATGGTCAACGAATGGCGAGAGTGGCCCAACTTGTTTGAGAGCGCGCATGCTGTCGTATGGCTGTCGCCACCTTCGAGCTCGCGTCGCCAGGAAGAAGCTGCAGCGTTGCTCAGCGAGGACGGCAGAGCCTACCTATGGGATGTCGTGGCCAGCCGTGATTCCAACAAAAAGGCCGGACGACTGGCTGTGAATCGTGCTGCCTTGACGCGACATTGGCGTCAATGGCAGGATGGTAGGGTTGGGCTGACGGTAGGGCGGGCCATATTTAATGAATTGGGGTTAAGCCCCGGGGAGGCGACCGAAAAACGGCCGCTCGACACCAGTTTTTTGTATCGCTTGGCGTTATGGCAAGCTCAGAGAGACGAATGACGACGTGATGGAAGAAGGCGAAGTTTATGGCTTGGATGGACTATTTGCGAGAAATCCCTGACTTTCCAGAACCAGGGGTGTTGTTTCGTGATGTGTTGCCAGTGCTAGCGTCGGCACCGGCTTACAAAGAAGTACTGGATGGATTGGAGCACCTAGTGCGACCCCTGCACATCGACGTGGTGATGGCCCCAGAAGCGCGCGGGTTTCTCTTAGCTGCACCATTGGCGGACCGCTTAGGCGTTTCATTGGTGCCGGTACGAAAGGCCGGAAAATTGCCGGACCCTGTATTTCGGGAGAAGTATACGTTAGAATATGGGGAAAATCAGTTGGAAGTGGAAGCCACCGAACAGCTGAGGGGTCGGCGTGTTGTGATTATCGATGACGTGCTGGCGACCGGGGGCACGGTGCGCGCCTGTGCCAATCTTGCCGAACGTTTACACGCTCATGTAGTGGGGTTTTCTTTCCTGATTGAACTGTTGTCCCTGAAGGGTCGTGAGCGCCTTGCGCCTCACCCGGCTCCGGTGTTGGCGTTGGTCAGCCTATAGGGACTACAGTTAAGAGGATGGTGTCTAGCGGCCAGAGGAGGGATTCGAATGACGGGCGTAGATTTAGTCGAACAGTTTGGATTTCGGGCCCATTCGCCTGAGGCCGATCAAATTACGGCGGCGATGACGTTTGCGGAGGAGGCGCATCGCGGTCAAAGTCGTGCTTCAGGGGATCCCTACGTGGCGCATCCTCTCGCAGTGGCGTCGATTCTGTCCGAATTGAAGCTGGATTCTCCGACAATTGTTGCCGCGTTGCTTCATGATGTGGCAGAGGATACCGCGTATACCATTAGTGATATTGAGGAGCGTTTCGGATCGGAAGTCGCTCAATTGGTGGATGGAGTGACCAAGCTTGATCGACTGGAAGAACGGACCCGTGAAGAAGAACAGGCAGAAAACTTGCGCAAGATGTTTTTGGCCATGGCCAAAGACATCCGGGTCATTCTCATTAAATTGGCGGACCGATTGCATAACATGCGGACGTTAAAGCACTTGACGGCCGATCGCGTACAACGGATTGCGAAAGAGACCATGGAGATTTATGCTCCCTTGGCGCACCGGCTGGGGATTTTTCGGATTAAGTGGGAATTAGAAGACCTAGCGTTTCAACATTTACAACCGGATGCCTTTCAAGAAATGAAAGAACTGGTAGCCAAGAAACGGCGTGAGCGCGAAGCCGCGGTCGAAGGGGTGATATCGGAATTAAAGAATCGCCTGGAAATCATCGGCACGGTGAGCGAGGTTTCGGGTCGTGCTAAGCATTTATATAGTATTTATCAAAAGATGTACAAACACGGTAAGGATTTTGCAGAAATTTATGACCTAGTCGCTGTGCGGGTATTGGTGGAGTCGGTGAAAGATTGCTATGCGGTGCTTGGCTTGGTGCACTCCCTGTGGAAGCCGGTCCCGGGCCGATTCAAGGACTATATTGCCATGCCTAAATCCAATTTGTATCAGAGTCTGCATACCACTGTCATTGGTCCTCATGGAGAGCCGCTGGAAGTGCAGATTCGCACCTTTGAAATGCATCACACGGCGGAATATGGAATTGCCGCCCATTGGCGGTACAAAGAGGGCGGGAAAGCTGACCGAGAGTTTGAGCAGAAACTCTCATGGCTTCGTCAACTGTTGGAGTGGCAACGCGATATGCGCGATGCGTCAGAATTTATGGAAACTCTGAAAGTGGATCTTTTTAGTGATGAGGTGTTTGTGTTTACCCCTAAGGGGGATGTGGTTGATTTGCCGGCCGGAGCCACACCGATTGATTTTGCCTATCGCATTCACACCGATGTCGGGAATCACTGCGTGGGGGCAAAGGTGAATGGTCGGATCGTGCCACTGGCATCGACATTGGAAAGCGGGGATATTGTTGAGGTATTGGTCAATCGCAAGTCTCCAGGACCAAATATTGACTGGTTAAGCATTGTTCATACCTCACAGGCCAAGACCCGCGTGCGTCAATGGCTGCGTAAGGAACGGCGCCAAGAGCATCTCGCGAGAGGTCACGAGATTTTAGAAAAAGAGCTGAAACGCCAAGGCTTGGGATTGTCGGCAGACCGATTGCAGGATGTGATTCGCCGCTTAGGCCATGGGACGGTGGACGAGGTGGCGGTCTCCTTAAGTGAAGGCAATATTACCGCGCCTTCTTTGATGGGACGGATAAAAGATGAAATCGAGCGTGAACAGGTCGCGCTGGTCCCGGTCTCCCCCAGTGCGAAGGGAAAATCAAAGGCTCCTTCGGGTCCCGGCACCGATATTCTGGTGCGCGGCGAAGGACGCATGTTGACGCGATTGGCCAGATGCTGCCAACCTGTCCCCGGCGATCCCATTATCGGATTTTTGACGCGCGGTCGGGGGGTATCCGTCCATCGCCTTGGATGTCCCAACGAGAAGGAGTTGTCACGGACACCGGAACGTTTAATTGAGGTGAGTTGGGACGTTCGCGAAGAAAGTATTTCTCGCCATCCGGTGGAGTTACGAGTCTATGCTTGGGATCGCCCTGGACTATTGGCCGATGTGGCCAATGTTGTGGCCGACTCGAATATAATTTCTGCCAAGGCTCGAGGGTTCCGAGATCGCACCGCCGTGGTCGAAGTGCACCTGGAGGTCCGAGACTTGGCGCAACTGACCCACCTCATTAGTCGACTAGAAGGACTTCCCTATGTTCAACGGGTCGAACGCGTCAGCCGGGAGAAAAGCTAAATGAGAGCCGTGGTGCAGCGTGTGTCTTTGGCCAAAGTGGAGGTTAACAAACGTATCGTCGGACAAATCGGCGACGGGCTCGTGGTGTACTTGGGAGTTGGGAGGAACGACTCGCAGCGAGAGTCGTTGTGGCTTTCGGAAAAGGTACTCCAACTGCGCATTTTTTCCGACGATGCAGGAAAGATGCGTCATGCGTTAAAAGAGGTCAACGGAGGCCTTTTGGTGGTGTCTCAATTCACGTTGTATGGTTCCGTGACAGGCGGGCGGCGGCCGGACTTTGGGGAGGCAGCTCCGAAAGAGCTAGCCGAAGCGCTGTATGAGGATTTTATCTCTCGGTGCCGCGAACAAGGATATCCGGTGCAAACCGGAGAGTTTGGGGCGCACATGGAGGTTTACCAGGTGAATGTGGGCCCCGTCACCATTGAAATTAATACTGACGAGGTGATGAGTCATGGGTAGTGAGGATTTTCAAACCGCACGTGGAACACGCGACGTTTTCCCCCCGGAATCATGGGCACTCGAGGGACTAAAGGCCATTGCGCAACGAACGGCAGGGCAATTCGGGTATGACTTGCTAGAAACGCCAATATTTGAAAAGAGTGCCGTGTTTTTGCGTGTCGGGGAGTCGACCGACATTGTTCAGCATGAAAGTTATCGATTTACCGATGTTGGGGGAGATGATCTGACCCTGCGACCCGAGGGCACCGCTGCCGCCGCGCGAGCCTACGTGCAGCATGGCTTGTTTAGTGCTCCCCAACCAGTCAGAATGTTTTACATTGGCCCTATGTTTCGGCGAGAACGGCCTCAGGCGGGTCGGTACCGCCAACACACGCAATTTGGTGCGGAGTTATATGGCAGTGAATCGCCTCTGGCCGACGCTGAAGTGATGTTATTGGCCACTCAAGTGGTGGCTATCGCGGGTCTGTTGGAGCCGACAATTCGGGTGAATTCCATTGGCTGTGAAAACTGCCGTCCCGCATATCGGGCGGCTCTTATTGAGTTTTTTGAGGAACGGCAGTCACAATTATGCCAGGATTGTCAGGTGCGTCTGAAACAAAACCCGCTACGATTATTGGATTGCAAGGTGGATGTGGATCTGCGCCAGAGTGCACCTGATCTGAAAGATTTTTGGTGCGGGGACTGTGCCCAGCACATACATACGGTGATGGAAGTGGTTCAAGGCAGTGGCAGGCGGATTACGAGAGATGCGAACTTAGTACGCGGACTCGACTATTACACCCGAACGGTCTTTGAAGTGGGTCATCCCAGCTTGGGCGACCAGATTGCCCTCTTTGGAGGGGGGCGATATGACGGATTGACGGCTAATCTTGGCGGGCCTAGTGTTCCCGCCGTGGGTTTCGGGATGGGACTGGAACGCCTGTTAATGGCCCTTCCGGCCAAGCCTTCGGCATTGTCTGACGCCGAGCGCATTTACGTGGCGCACCTTCCGAGTTTCGAAAATGAGGCCTATATAATGGCTCAATCACTGCGTGAGCAGGGACTGTCGGTCGACGCTGATATTCTTGGCCGCTCTCTCAAGGCGCAACTCAAAGAAGCCGGGCGGCGTGCTAAGTGGGCCTTGATTATTGGGGGATCAGAGTGGGAAAATGGGACGGTTAATGTGCGCGACTTAACGATGGGAACACAAGAAGTCATTTCTCGTAATGATGTTGAGCAGTACCTACGAGAACGATTATAGGGGGAACAGTATGAGTGGTGGGCGGACCCATTATGCGGGGCAAATAACGGAAGAAAATGTGGGCAACTTGGTCACGGTGGCGGGCTGGGTGCATCGGCGACGCGATCATGGTGGTGTACTGTTCGTCGATTTACGCGATCGCACGGGATTGGTGCAAATTGTCTGCGAGCCGTCAAATGGAGCGTTTGCCGCGTTAGACCCGGTACGCTCAGAATACGTGGTGCAGGTAACCGGGACGGTTCGCTTACGACCACAGGGGATGGTGAACGCCGATCTGGCGTCGGGAATGGTGGAGATTGTGCCTGACACGGTGAGCATTCTGTCAAAATCAGAGACTCCGCCTTTTAACCTGAACGATGCCAGCACTGTGGACGAACTGTTGCGGCTAAAGTATCGATATCTCGATCTGCGTCGGCCCGAACTGACGAGGAATATGATGCTGCGCGACCGCAGTATTACCGCAATTCGATCCTTTTTTCATCGGCATGGGTTTTTGGACATCGAAACCCCGGCTCTCGCGCGGTCAACCCCTGAAGGCGCGAGGGACTTTTTAGTGCCCAGTCGAATTCAATCCGGGGCATTCTATGCGCTTCCCCAAAGCCCACAAATCTTTAAGCAGTTGCTGATGGTGGCGGGCTTGGATCGCTACTATCAAATTGCCAAAGTCTTTCGCGATGAAGACCTTAGAGCGGACCGACAACCCGAATTTACTCAGATCGATGTCGAAATGTCGTTCATGGACCGGGAAGGCATCTTATCATTGATGGAAGAGATGCTACGGGAATTGTTTGATGAGGTGATGGGGGTGCGGCTTCCCGCATTTCCGCGCATGAGCTGGCAAGATGCGATGCATCTTTATGGATCTGATAAGCCCGACTTAAGGGCGGGCCCACCTCTTTGTACGTTGACTGAAGTAGCCCACCGGATTGACTGGCCGGTTTTCCAGCAAGCCGCCCATGTTGTTGGGGTGGTCTTGAAGGACTATCGACCCTCTCGTCGCGAACTGGATCAGTGGGTGGAATCCGCGCAGGCGTTGGGGGCAGGGGGACTCATCTGGATCGCGTTCGGGGCGGAGGAGATGCGCTCATCGGCATCGAAATGGTTAGGTGCCGAAGGGATGACCTCGTTATTGGAGACAGCGCAGGCCAAAGAGGGTGATGTCCTATTATTGGTGGCGGGCGCCGATCTTCGCACCTATCAAGTGGCAGGTCAATTGCGACTGCAGTTTGCTCGGAACGAGCAACGACTGGAGTCGGGGTGGCGTTTTCTCTGGGTGACAGAATTCCCACTCTTTGAGCTTTCGGAAGAAGACGGACGTATTACGTCGGCGCACCATCCTTTCACGATGCCTCATCCAGAGGATATCGAACACCTGGACGCGGACCCGTTAACCGTTCGCTCGGAAGCCTATGATGTGGTGTTGAACGGAGTCGAATTAGCCTCTGGCTCATTGCGAATCTACCAACCTGAGCTGCAACAACGCATTTTTTCGGTGTTGGGTCTCACCGAAGAGGAGATTTCGAGTAAATTCGGATTTTTGGTTGATGCCTTTCAGTATGGAGCGCCGCCGCATGGAGGCATCGCATTTGGGCTCGACCGATTGCTGATGTTGATGGCAGGAGCGGAAAGCATTCGAGATGTCATCGCTTTCCCCAAAACCGCACGCGGGACAGATCCGTTGATGAATTCTCCGGCACCCGTGGATGAAGCTCAACTTCGCGATGTCCATCTTCGTGTGCGAGTATAGGGAAATTCCAAAAGGAGCCGCGAGTGTTCGGCTCCTTTTGGCCCCTTTTATCGTACCGCGGTCGGCACGAACAGGTCGACCAGACCAATAATAAAGGCGGCAATAAGGGCGCCGATAATGGTGACATGCATACCCG
>NZ_JBYCKN010000117.1:0-12051 GCF_057473405.1 Sulfobacillus sp. TH-112 | reverse complement strand
GCGCGGGGTGCTCTCGCACCTTAATGCAATGAACCAATCCAACTCATTTACGGAGACTAACTGACGCGACACGCGTGCCTTCATGGTACGCTGTGACCTTGAATGGTAGGGCAATTATGGCCGATTGCTCCGTAATGCACGAACTGCGTCATAGCCGTCATGGTATCGGGTCAATTGTCCGTCTTCCAGCCAATCGATGATATCGGCGCAACGATTTAGAAAGTACCGATCATGGGAAATGATTACGAGAGTGCCTTGAAATTGCTCCAAGGTTTCTTCCAAGAGTTCCCGAGACTCGATGTCTAAGTGGTTGGTCGGTTCGTCAAGAACTAACGTATTAATGTCCTGATACATGAGTTGTGCCAGCCGAAGTCGCATCTGTTCACCACCGCTAAGGGAGCCTACCGGCCGAAACACATGGTCGCCATAGAATAGAAAACGTGCCATGATGTTTCGTGCTTGACCGATCTCTATGGGTACGGCGGATCGAAATCGATCGATGACTCGCTCCTGGGGGTCATCGGCACTTTCCCAGATGGTCTGATGGAGCACTCCCACACGCACCGACGGTCCCTTGTGCCATTCGCCGTTGTCTGGTGTCAAATCGCCCATGAGGATCTGCACCATGGTCGATTTGCCCGCTCCGTTTTGTCCCACTAAGCCAATGCGGTCGCCTTCGCGGACTAGCCAATTTATCCCTTTCAGTACCGGACGGCCGTCAAAGGCTCTCTCGATTCCTCGCCACTCAATCACCCGATTGCCACTGCGCTCCCCGGTCTGCATGTTGAAACTCATGGTGGTACGTTCCATCTTCGGCTTTTCGAGAGGTATCATGCGATCGAGCCGCTTTTGGATGCTGCTTGCCCTGCGATGCATGGCCTCGCTGGGCGGGTTCGACCGATTAGCCCAATCTCTGAGGCGCTTGATCGCCTCCTCCATATGAACGATACGTTCCTGCTGTTGCTGATATTTTTCAAATTCGTGCAAGAGACGACGCTCTCGCTCTTCAACATAAGCTGTATAGCTACCTACATAGGGCGTCAGCGCACGATCCTCTACTTCCCAAATGTGGGTCGCGACTTGGTCGAGGAAATAGCGATCGTGAGATACTAGAATGACGGCTCCCATATGCCGCTTTAATGTCTCCTCAAGCCACTCCAGGGCTCCGAGGTCAAGATGATTGGTGGGCTCATCTAAAATGAGACAGTCCGGTTGGCGTACAATAGCGCGCGCCAGCGCCACTTTGGTTCGTTCGCCGCCACTCAAGCTCGCCACCGCGATCTGAGACAGCGACTCAAATCCAAAGGCATGAATGACCCCATCCACGCGGGATTGCACTTCATAGGTGCGCGACTGGTCAAGCTGGACTAAGCACCGTTCATAATCCCGTCCCAATCGATCCATTTGGTCAGGAGAAGCGGACGCCATGGTCTGAGTAATACGTTCCAATTCATCGAGCCATTGAAGGGCAGGTCGAAAACTCTCTTCGATGACCTCTCGTACTGTGCCCTGAGGAAGGTCTCCTGACAACTGCGGCACGTAGCCAATTGTCAGTCCTTGCCGCCAAGTGACCGATCCCTGGTCTGGCGTATCAAGGTGCGCCAAGAGTTTCAATAACGTGCTCTTCCCAGAGCCATTCGGTCCGACTACCCCGATGCGCTGGCCGTCCTTGATTTCCACACTCACCTGATCCAATACCGGTGCATAGCCGAAATTTCGGCTGAGACCGGAGGTGCTCATCACAATCATTGTTCATCCTCCTCGGAAATAGAAAGGCTCGAACCGATGGGCTCGAGCCAGATCCGCGGAGTCAATGCATTAAGGCATCCTGGACGCTCCGGGGAGGCTGGCTTCGCCCATACGGCGAAAAGTGCATACTACGCCCTTACCGAAGGCCGAAAAATGTCCTTGATCGAACGGATAGGCTATCTGTCCGCCGAGAAATACCACCAGCCTCACCCCCCATCCACACTGAATGAGGCTAAGTATAGTGTGGCGTATTCATTTTGGCAAGATTGTGATAGAGGATCGCTCAATCCATAGATTTTCCGCGATGGATATGAGCGTTAGCACCTGATTAAATGGCCATCTACGACCTGCCTAAAAGGTCGGACACTATCAGTGATCAAATAAAAAGGGTGGGAGCGATAGCCCAGGGGAAAAGACCCCGGCTGTCATGAAGCCTAGGGTCTCTTCTCATCTGGTATTTGGGTTTAGAGGTATGTCTGAAACCACTCAGCAAAGGTGTTTAGGCGGTATACACGATGCCATGGCTTTCCGTTACGACTCATGCCGTGGAACTCATTGGGATAGCGGATAAACTTTACCGGTGCTTTCCCAAAGTATTTCATCGCCGTAAATAGCATTTCGCCTTGTTCAATCGGGCAGCGTAAGTCGCCTTCTTGATGTTCGATTAGAAGGGGGGTGGTAATGTTTTCAACGTAGGTGATGGGACTCTGTTGACGATACCAAGCGTCGTCACCACCATACGGCCACACTCCGTCTGCGCGTTTTATCCAGTGCCATCCTAAGTCGCCTGTGCCGATCATGGTGGCCCAGTCCACCACTGAACGCATGGTAATGGCCGCTTTAAACCGATCGCTGTGTCCAAGAATCCAATTGGTCATGTAGCCGCCATATGACCCGCCTAAGACGCCGAGGCGACTGGTATCAATCCAGGGCTCGTTAGCAATAGCGGTGTCCAGTGCCGCCATAATGTCGTCATAATCAAGATGTCCCCATTCGCGCTGAATTGCGCCGCAGAAGTCCCGACCATAGCCTTGAGAACCACGGGGATTCGAATACACGACGCCGTATCCTTGGGCGGCAAGACATTGAAACTCAAAGAAAAAGCTTTGGGCGTACATCATCATGGGACCGCCATGAATTTCAAGAGCGGTGGGTGCCGTCTCGCCTTCTTTCAGCCCGACCGGCTTCATCACCCAAGCGTCTAACTCCGGACCGTTTTCAGCATGGGCGGAAAAGCGTTGCGGTTCCGACAAGGTGATCTCGCTTAAGAGATCTTTATTGGGATCGGCGAGGAGCGATAGAGCATGAGTGGATAAGTCGAGCCATAGCACCCGTCCAGGATTGGTGGGAGTGGTGGTGCATAAGGCCGCATATCGACCATCGTGGCGGATGTCATAGCTATAGAACACTTGATCGGCATCCGTCATCAATTCCACATCATCTGTGGCGAGGGTAATCTTGGCCAGTTGCGTAGTCCCATTCTTGGTGGTCAGGACATAGAGATGGCTCTCATCGCTGTCCAGAATCATGGGATTGGATCCGGGGGCAGGCATGTCAGAGATGGATAGATCGGCGAAAGGGCGGTCCCATTGGCTTGCAATTTGTTTAAGGCCCTGTCCCGCTCGGTCTATGCGATAGAGGTTGACGTTATCGTAGCCTAAATCATCGGCGTTGGTGGCCTCAAAATAGATGGTGTGATCATCTTGAGAGAAGATCGCCTCACCGACCGAAAGAGGATCTGTGGTGAGGGCCTTGGGCTCTTGTTGACCCGATAAATCGATAAGGTAGAGGTGCGGTCGAGATCCATTCAGATCGTAGTCTTCGCCGTAACGAGTGGCGGTAAGAGCCATCGTGCCATCGTGAGAGATGCTCAGGCCGTCATGACGCATGGGGCCATGGGTGAGTTGTTTGGGATTTTTGTCATCAGAGAGATCTTGTATGACGAGATGAGGACGTTTCTCGGTATAATAACCGACCCCGTCCAGCTTGTGATATTGTTCCGTGATCACTTTCACATCGCGATTAAACTTGATGTACGGATCGTCGCTCTCGTCGGTCTTCTCTTCGGTAATCCCATCAGGACCGATGAGCGCTATGTAGATCAGCCGCTCTGACGAGGGATGCCAGCGAAAGGTTTCGACGCCGCCATCAATCTTGGTGACTTGACGCGCTTCGCCTCCTGAGGTTGACATGACCCAAATCTGGGAGCTTCCACTGCGTCGAGATAAAAATGCTAATAGCTTACCATCCGGAGAAAACTGGGGACTCGAATCCGAGGTTCCTTGGGTAAATGGACGGGGCTCGGACCCTGGGGTAACACTCATGAGATGCGAGTGGGTCTTATTGTCCTCTCGGGATGCTTGCTGTTGTTGATACACAACCTGGTCAGAATGGGGATGAATGGTGACTTGTCCGACGAGTTGAAACTCAAACAAGTCTTCCGGTGTGATTTTACGCATGCTGCACCTCCAGTATGTTACGATTCTTATATTAGATTCGCTGAGTCTTCAGACGAATCCTCTTGCAGGAAGGAGTGAGGCGACAATTATTTCTCATTGGGCGCGTCACTTAAGTGTGGTTGAGCCTCTGTTTCAGTCATGGAGTAAACCATCAGCCGTGATGGTGATCCTGGCGCACGAACCCGAACTGGCGGTGCTACTCATTGAACGGCCGCATACTCTGCATCATCATCCGGGCCAATTGGCGTTGCCGGGGGGGAGCTTTGATCCGGCAGTGGACCAATCCTTATGGCATACAGCGCAGCGAGAAACTCAAGAAGAGGTCGGTATTGCGATTCACGAGGCGGATCGGCTGGGCTATCTGGATCCGGTATATATTCCTGTCACAGGCTATACCATTGCGCCCATTGTCGCAGAGATCCGGGAGAGGCCGATTGTCTATCCGCAAGTGTCTGAGGTGGCGGACTATGCGTGGGTGCCCTTAGCGGAACTTCGGAGAGTGCGAAGAGTGGGCCGCGTGGGGCTCTACATTATGCCGGAATTTCCACTCGAATTCGGAAGATTATGGGGCGCCACGGCGCGCGTTATGGATAGCCTGATGGAACACCTTGGAGAGGGGCAAGACGATGGACATTCGCCAACTCACCGGCCAGCGGGAATTTAACGAGGCTTCTCGCTTGGAGGTCGAAATCTGGGGCAATCCCGATCCCATTCCGGCGTCGCTTCTCACAGTATTTGCCCATCATGGCGGCGTGGTATTGGGGGCCTATAGCGAGCATCGCATGGTAGGGGTATCGGTTGGATTCCCGGGACTCGATGCGGAGGGTGAACTGTATCTGCATTCACATCTATTGGCCGTCGCCCCGTCCTATCGCAGCCAGCATCTTGGTGCTGCGCTCAAAGCACAACAATGGGAGGTGGCCCAGACGCGCGGATTTTCCTATATAGGATGGACCTTTGATCCCTTAATGGCGGCCAATGCTTGGTTTAACTTGGCCGTGTTAGGCGCTCGCGTGGTGTCGATTCAGGAGAATGTCTATGGCTTACTTGACGATGCACTGAATGGGTCTATGCCCACGCACCGCCTTTGGGTACGCTGGGAAGGGTCGAGCCCATTGAGGACGCAATTGGCCACAGAAGAGGTGATGATTCCCATCGATGTGGCCGCACTGCGTCACACCGATCCAGAGAGAGCGCGGGGCCAACTGAATGAATATTTTTCCGACATGATGCACCGCTGGGATGAGGGATGGCGGATTGTGGGGGTTAGGCGGGAGGCGATGCAGGTCTTTTATCGGTGGGCCAAAGAGAGCCGGGAGATGCAATAATTTTCGGCATGAAGAAAGGTAGGAACTGACATGAAATTAGAACGTATGGCGTTAGACTTCATTGAAATCCCCTTGAAGTCACCGTTTCAAACCTCTTTTGGGGTGGATAGCCGAAAAACCACCTGGATTGTGTCGGTGATGGCCGAAGGGGTGACTGGATATTCCGAGTCGGTGGCAGATGTTGAACCCTTATACAGCGAAGAAACGCATGCCTCGCTGTATTTTGCCCTGAAAAATGATTTGGTGCCGCGGCTGAACCAAGTGGAGATTAAAGAGCCCATGGATGTCGAACGGCTGTTGGCTCCGGTGCGGGGAAATCCCATGGCCAAGGCGGCTATCGAAATGGCTATTTGGGATTGGTATGCCCGCAGTCAAGAAGTCCCTTTATGGGCGCTTTTGGGCGGTGATCCGGAACGAATGCGCATTCCCGTAGGGGTGTCCATTGGAATTCAAGAGAGTCCCTCGGCACTCATTGACTTAGCCGAGCGATATCTGGCTGAGGGCTATCGACGTCTTAAAGTGAAAATTAAACCGGGAATGGATCTCATCCCCTTGCAACAGTTGCGGCAGGCGGTGGGGGACGAAGTGCTGATCATGGCAGATGCCAATTCGTGCTATGGGCTCGAAGATATTGAGGTATTAAAGGCACTTGATCCCCTCAACCTGATGATGTTGGAGCAACCGTTGCGCGAAGATGACATCATTGACCATAGTGTGCTGACCCACCATATTCATACCCCGATTTGCCTAGACGAAGCCATTCGCTCAGACCATGACGCGCGTAAGGCGATTGAGATTGGGGCCTGTTCCATTATTAATGTGAAGGTCGGACGTGTAGGGGGACACAGTGTAGCGCGTCGAGTGCATGATGTCGCGATGGCACATGACATCCCGGTATGGTGTGGCGGGATGTTGGAGACCGGCATCGGCCGTGCGCATAATTTGCATTTGTCGACCTTGCCTAATTTTCGACTGCCGGGAGATACGTCGGCCAGCAATCGATATTTTGCGCACGATGTGATTGACCCGGAATTTTCTTTGAATTCCGATGGAACGCTCTCAGTACCGGATGGCCCCGGGATCGGTGTGGTTCCAGATATGAATCGTCTCAAGGCGTTCCGTACCTGTCATGAAGAGTGGATTTTGGGAGAGACACTAACCAAAGGAGGATGGCCTCATGGATCGCCAGTCAGTTTCTGATCAAATGCGTGCTTGGCTCAAGGATTTAGTGCAAGTGGAGTCTCCCTCAGGCGATGTCGCAGGCATTGAAGAGGTCATGGCCATTATTCAGGGCGGCTTAGGAATGGCAGGGACAGTGCAAGTCACATCGACGCCGAAAGGCCCCATTTGGGAAATGAAGCGGGGGCAAGGGGGCGCGCTATTATTAGGACACGCCGACACGGTATGGCCGAAGGGTACGATAGACGAGATGCCGTGGCGCGATGACGGTGAACGGGTGTATGGTCCCGGGGTGCTCGACATGAAAGCCGGTCTGGTATTAGCGATGGCGGCGATTCGTAGTCTTCCTGAGGAGACACCATTTCATTTGGTAGTGACTCCCGATGAGGAAGTGGGCAGTGATGAAAGTCGCACGCGCATCGAAGAGGTAGCCAAACAAGCGGATCTCGTGTTGGTGTTAGAGTCGGGGACATCGGGTGGGGGCATCAAGATTGGACGATCCGGGGTCGGGAACTTTTTCCTAGAGGTTCACGGTGTCGAAAGTCACGCTGGACTCGAACCAGACAACGGGGCCAGCGCGATTCGGGAATTGGCGCAACAGATCTTGTGGCTGGATGGATTGGAGCAAAAAACTATGGGCACGACGGTTAATGTGGGCGTCGTTGAGGGCGGTACCCGGCCGAACGTCGTGGCAGGAAAAGCTTCGCTGCTGCTGGATGTGCGAGTTTCCACTGCCTCGGAGATGGACCGAGTGACCGCGACATTACATGCCCCGCCGCGATTTGATTTTCGCTGTGAGGTGCAGTATCAGGGGGGATTTTCACGTCCACCGATGGAACCCAACGAGACTAGTGAACCTTGGGTCGTGAAGGCGGGAGAGATTTGGAAGAATCTTACCGGGACAAACCTGAGTGGGGCTCGAGTCGGAGGAGCCAGCGACGGAAACTTTACGGCTCCTATCGCCCCTACGTTAGATGGCCTGGGAGCCATTGGGCAAGGTGCCCACGCTCGCAATGAAACGGTAGAGTGGGAGTACATGATGCCCCGGTATGACCTTGTGCGGGCTCTAATCCTTCAAGCAGGGACAGAAGAGGCATGACGACCCCCATTGCAACCTATTTAGAAGCGGACACGCATGAGAAGTTAGTACGGGCTTGGAATGAGCTTGGTGCGCAGCAAAGACTAGTCCGATATGACGACTTAAGCGCCGAGGAGCGCCGGGACGTTCTCATTCTCTTTGGGTGGAACATTCCCCTCGACGTGGTGAATGCGTTACCGCGACTGGCATGGATTCAAGGGGCCGGCGCCGGGTTAGATTGGATTCCCGAAGGAATTTCCGATGCGGTGGTGGTGACCCGCATGGTCGATAAATTTGGATCAGACATGGGAGAATACGTCTTGATGGCGCTCTTGAATTGGATGAAAAATGACGACAGGGCGCGAGAACAGCAACGCTTCAAGATATGGGAGCCGTATCTGACGAGCCAACTTTCGGAGATCACCGTGGGGATTCTCGGAGCAGGATCGATTGGCGGGTGCATTGCGGCCATGCTTTTGCCCCTGGTCAAAGCGGTTCGCGCCATGGGGAGGCGTAGCCCATCAATCCCCGGAGTGCAGGGCCTGTCTCGGGAACAAGAATCATCGTTTTTTTCAGGATTGGATGCGTTGGTGATGGTGCTGCCTGCGACGCAAGAATCGGCGAAGGTGGTCGGCGAGCGGCAGCTCGCCTGGATGAATCCAGAGAGCTACGTGATTAATATTGGCCGCGGTTGGTCATTAGATGTTGAGGCATTACAACGTTCCATTGCTCGAGGGCATACTAGTGGAGCGATGTTAGACGTTTTTGATCAAGAGCCGCTGACGCCAGAAGATCCGTTATGGCACGCTCCCCGCATACGCATTACCCCTCATGTCGCCGGCCCTAGCCGTCCTCAAGACATGGCGGAAGTGCTTTTTCACAACCTAGACCGTTTTTATCGTGGCGAGGTGCTCAGTGGGATATATCATCGAGAGCGAGGCTATTGAGTCATGGATCATGTGGTCGCGTTAATTGGCCCGAGTGGTAGCGGGAAAAGTCATCGCGCATCAATGGTGGCGGTTGACTCTAATCTTGATACCATCATTGACGATGGCCTTCTTATCCATCATGGGCGGATTTTAGCAGGCCGATCTGCAAAGCGCGAAGCTACTCGCATGGCCGCGGTCAAACGTGCCATTTTTGAGGATGCGAGCCATCGTGATGCTGTACGCGATGCCCTTCACACGTTAAATCCTTCGGCACTACTCATCTTGGGCACTTCGGAACACATGGTCCATCGCATTACCGTAGCGCTCGAGATTGCCCATCTTCCCATCGAATGGATTCGCATTGAAGATATTACATCGACCGAGGAACGACGCCTCGCCCATTTTGTGCGCGAGTCGGAAGGGAAACATGTCATTCCTGCGCCGACGATGGAAGTACGCAAGTCTTTCTCCGGATATCTTGTCGATCCCCTGCGATTTATATTTCGTAAAAAAGGGTATCAGGTGGAAGTCGAAAAATCCATTGTTCGGCCTACCTATTCCAGTATGGGGCGCTTTTATATTGCCGACACGGTGTTAACGGCCATTGTGGTTCATGCTGCGCGAATGTCCCCAGAAGTCGTGAAGGTGTCACGTGTCATGGTACAATCATCACCAGAAGGGGTGCGCATTCAGTTGGATGTATCCCCGCACGCAGAAATTCACCTCTTTTCGATTCTTCATGATGTGCAAGACCATGTGCGCGAGGAAGTAGAATATATGACCTCGTTAAACGTATTAGCGGTTCGTGTCGATATACGGAGGATTTTGTGGGATCACTGATTGGAGGAGCAAATCCCGATATGCAGCGGGTGTTAGTAGTGGATGACGAGCAGGCGATCGTCGAGCTGGTAACCTATCATTTAACTCGGGAAGGATACCAAGTGGATACCGAGGAGAATGGCTTAAAAGCAGTGGACCGAGCTTCTAAAGAGCATTTTGATTTGATTATTCTTGATGTGATGTTGCCGGGCATGTCCGGCCTAGATGCGTGTCGCACCATCCGTCAATCCACGGACGTTCCCATCATCATGTTGACGGCGCGCAAGGATGAATTGGATCGAGTGCTGGGATTGGAGCTCGGGGCGGACGATTATGTGACTAAGCCGTTCTCGCCGCGCGAATTGATTGCGCGAGTGAAGGCCATCCTGCGTCGCAGTGGTAAGGGGCGAGAAGATTCAGGAGAAGTGCGCTTCTCAGGGCTTGAAGTGGATATCGATCGCCGAGAAGTGTTGGTGGAAGGTAGAGCGATTAATTTAACTTTTACGGAGTTTGAACTATTGACCATTTTAGCCCGTAACCCCGGTCGCGCCTTTACGCGTGATGAACTCTTGGTGCGAGTCTGGGGGCAAGATTTTTACGGCGATGCGCGTACCGTGGATGTCCACGTCCGTCATTTACGAGAGAAGTTGAAAGAGGACCCTGCTCATCCGCGATATATTGAGACTGTTCGCGGGGTCGGGTACCGTTTTTCGAGCCAATGAAAAGGATCGGTCGCGCGAATATCTGGATTGTGGCGTGGTCGTTGGGTCTTGCCACGGTTGGACTATTGCTATTGCGGTTTCCTCGGGGACGTTTGTGGACGGCAATATGCTTTTTGGTGGCCTGGGTGTGGGTGATTCGTTTTCTTTTAGCTTCGCGAGGGAACCAACGGTTGCAGACGGAATCCATTGAACAGTTAAAAGGCACAGTGGATCGCTGGGCTTCGGGCGACCTCCAGGCGCGAGTATATCTGGATCAAGACGATCCCTTCGATTTATTGGCACATGGCATGAACTCGGTGGCCGAGGTGCTCATGGAGCGCACCCGCGATTTAGAACAGGATAAAAAGCAGTTGGAAGCCATTTTGACGAGCATGGCGAACGGCATTCTTATCTTAAATCATGGGCTCACCATTACTCTCGTCAATCAAGCAGCGCTGCAGATGTTTCGCATTCATGAGGAACCGGTGACGGGCCGCCATCTTCTTGAAGTGATTCGCGACGTCAAAATTGATGACGCTGTGCATCGTGTCACCCGTGCGGGCGGTTCAGAAACCGTGCATTGGTCTCCCCCTGATCAAGTTAATGTGGTGGTGGAAGTCACCATTGCGTCGCTTCCGGAGTCCATCGGTGGGCTAGGTGCGGTGATGGTCTCTCGAGACATTTCGCTACAAAGTCAATTGGAGCGCATGCGGCAAGACTTCGTAGCGAATGTGAGCCACGAATTACAGACGCCTCTGACCATTATTCGTGGATTTACTGAGACACTCATGGAAGACGACATTGATAGCGAGTCGCGAGAACGATTTACCCACCTCATTTATGACGAGTCAAATCGGATGACACGGCTGGTTGACGATTTGCTGATGCTGTCACGTATTGAAAATCACTCACTGCCGTTTGCCATCGAAGGCGTGGATTTGGCAACGGCGGTGGAATCGGTCATTTCTCGACTGACCCCACGAGCGCAGAGTGCGGGACTTACGCTGAAAAGCAACATTCCGGCCATACTTCCCTTAATCTCTGGAGATCCAGATCGTTTGCAAGAGGTGTTGCTCAATTTAGTGCAAAATGCTATACAGTACACCCCCTCTGGAGGCACGGTGGAGGTGAGTGCGGCGGCCCATCCGCCGGTAGGGGAGGTGGCGATTTCGGTAGAGGATACCGGGATTGGAATTCCTCCAGCCGACCTACCGCGCATCTTTGAACGATTTTACCGTGTTGATCGAGCGCGTTCGCGGGCCTCGGGAGGGACCGGGCTTGGGCTGGCGATTGTAAAACACATCATTGAACTCCTCCAAGGTCGCATAGAAGTAAGCAGTACGGTGGGACAGGGGACACGATTTACGGTCTTCTTGCCACAATATTGTGAACTGGGAGAGGAGGATCGGTAATGACGGCATGGATGTCAGCGACGCTTTTGACGGCCATCATCCTGTTATCGAGCCTAACCGTGGCTCCCCGTCATCATCACCTCAGTGTGGTGGGGGCCACCAGCGTCATCGCCTACCTGCGTGCAGCGATTCCGGGATGGGAGCGGCAACACCCCGAGGACTCCGTGACTTTGAGTGGGGGCGGGTCAGTGGCAGGACTGGTTGAGGTCAGCCGTGGGCGGGCGGATATCGGCGTGGCCGATATCCCTCCGCGTCCGGAATGGACCCAAGGGGTGGCACTGCAGCAATCGGTGCTGGGACGGTTGCCAATCCTTTTCATTGAGAATCCCGACATCCCTTTAAGAGAGATCTCGCTGCACCAACTGCGGTCCGTCATTAGTGGTCGTGTGAGCAATTG
>NZ_JBYCKN010000116.1:0-17818 GCF_057473405.1 Sulfobacillus sp. TH-112 | reverse complement strand
CACTTCTCTCTATTATGCGAACTGTCAGCGATACAAAATAAATGCGGTTAAATCGGGCTTTTGGGAACGATATTCGGTATGATGATGGTTATGGGTGGGTGGACTCTTATCGACTAGGAGGAACGACAGTATGGCTACGACGCGGATGCAAGCCGAAGACACTGAACGTGCCGCGATTGATCATCGACGCGTGCTGATTATCATGGTGGGACTGTTGCTGGGAATGCTCTTAGCCGCTTTGGACCAAACCATTGTCGCGACGGCCCTTCCAACTATTGCGGGAGATTTGCATGGGCTGTCGCACTTGTCGTGGATTGTCACCGCGTATCTTCTCACGTCGACCATTTCTACTCCGCTGTGGGGAAAATTGGGAGACCTATATGGACGGAAGAATTTCTTTCAGATTTCGATCGTCATCTTCTTGGTCGGTTCTGCACTATCTGGACTCTCTGGCTCGATGCTGCAACTGATTCTCTTTCGGGCGTTACAAGGCATTGGCGGTGGAGGGTTGATGGTAGGAGCCCAAACCATTATTGCTGATGTCGTCTCGCCGCGCGAGCGGGGGCGCTATCAGGGCATTTTTGGTGCTGTATTTGGTGTTACCAGCGTCATTGGACCACTAATTGGGGGATTTCTAGTTCAACATCTGTCGTGGCACTGGATTTTTTATGTCAACCTGCCGATAGGCATTGTGGCATTGCTGGTGACGGCGGCGGTTCTTCCGAAGACACTTTCCCGAGTGAAGCACGTGGTGGATTACTTAGGGACCATTTTCTTAGCCGGGGTGTCCACTGGCCTGGTATTGCTCACGACGCTCGCGGGAACCACTTATACCTGGGGTTCCCCACAAATTCTGGGACTTGCCGGGATCTCAGCGGTGCTTTTGGTAGCATTCATTATGGCTGAAAGAAGAGCTCCTGAACCGGTTTTGCCCTTAGGCCTATTCAAAAACTCGGTATTCTTATCGACCAGTGTGATCGGATTCGTGGTTGGATTCGCGATGTTCGGGGCGATTACCTATTTGCCGCAATATATGCAAGTGGTGCGTGGGGCCAGTCCGACCGCGTCAGGACTTGAGATATTGCCTATGATGGCGGGCCTTTTGTTGACGTCCATTATGTCCGGTATTCTCATTAGTCGATGGGGACGATATAAGTTGTTCCCTATTTTGGGCACTGCGCTCATGGTGATTGGGATGTACCTGCTCTCGCGGCTGGCTGTTGGCACCTCGGTGTTCGCGAGTGGAGTCTTTATGTTTGTGCTGGGCGTCGGGATTGGCGGCGTCATGCAGGTTTTAGTGATCGCGGTGCAAAATGCCGTCGGTTACGAGGACTTAGGGGTGGCGACGGCGGGCGCGACGTTTTTCCGTTCGATTGGAGGGTCGTTCGGTACCGCGGTATTCGGGGCCTTGTTCGCCAGTCGGTTTCTTAAGGATATTGGTATCTATTTACACGGATTGGTGCTACCCAAGAGTTTCAGCGCGTCGGCAGGCGCTAGTCCCGCGGCGCTGAAGGCGTTACCTCCAGCGATTCACAGCGGATATGTCCATGCCTATGCGGCCGCATTACATTATGTATTCTTAGTGGCAGTCCCGATTGCATTAGTCGCTTTCATTCTTACGTGGTTTCTTAAGGAGGTCCCCCTCCGAAAGTCGGTGACCGCCACCAATCCGGCGGATACTTATGCGCCGACGGCGATGCCGGCTATTCGAACCTCACTAGAGGAGTTGACTCGTAGTCTCTCGGTGCTGGCGGACCGTGAGAATCAAGTACAAATTTATCTCGAACTGGCGAAACGCGCTGCGGTGGAGTTGGACGCGAAGGGCGTATGGCTGCTGTTTCGAATCGATGACCATCCGGGTCTCAGCCTTGGAGACCTGGCCAAACAATTACACGCGTCTAGCCAGCATGTCCGCGACATTTCCGTGTCTTTGACACAAGCGGGCTATATGGAGGAGTTCTCTGAAGATAGGCCGATTCAATTGACAGACCGAGGTCATGACGCCGCGAGACGATTGGTGGATGCCCGCACCGAAGGGCTACAAGAGTTGCTTCAGGGCTGGTCCGCTGAACAGCACGAGGATGTAAGACGGATGATTGCGCGGATCGCCTATGAATCGTTGCATAGGCCAACACCGGAGACCCCTTAGGCTATTGGGCAGGTCGCTGGCTGGTAATGGTGACGGTGAATACTTAGTGGCAAGGGTTACTCTATCAACACAAGACACGGGGTGAAGAGCGGGGTAACTCGTACCTCACCCCGTGTGCGTGACTCAACCGGGATAGCCAAAACCCTAACCGAACTAATGAATCAGCCCAATGAGGCCGACGACGATTAAATAGATAGCGACAACGTAATTTAACAGCCGCGGCCAAACTAAGATTAGAATACCAGCAATTAATGCTAGTACTGCAGGGACTTGCAACGTCAGTGCACTTGTCATGGGATGCCCTCCTTGGGTCCATAGATGGACCCATTTTTGCGTTGTTATAATGTTTCCTTAGAGGATTCGCGGGCAGGGCACCTTTTTTGGGATAGGAAATTTTTAGCTATGGTTTCGTAAGTTGCTGTGTTGGAACGAGTGATAATGGCAGGAAAAACGTCGTCTGGTGGAGAATCCTCTTGGGATAGATTGAGAAGAAGGAGGAAGTTCACTTGAACGGCGATTCCTTGTTTCGTTTTGAGCAAGTTTTGCAGTCAAAGAAAAATGGCGGTCGGCACTTTGACTGGGTGCACTGGGACTTACTAAAGCGTAATGCATCTTTATACGGGGATCGGGAGGCCTATGGAGATAGTCTGTACGGTATAGAGCCCCATGAACGTCGCCGTCGCAGTTGGCGCCAAGCGTTCGATGAGGTGAATGCCATGATATGGCATTTGCTGGATGACGGCGTGCCTCAGGGTTCAGTGATGGTATCGCACTTGCCGAATTGCATTGAGAGCGTGTATCTCGATATGGTGACGTCTAAGTTATCCATGATGCATGCGGGATTAAACGTGGACCTTGGTAAGAGTGAAACTCTGGGGGTACTGAAAAAGTTGGCACCACGCATAGCGGTCATCGTCGCCCACTGGCATGGTAGAGAGCTTTTGGAATGGTATCAGGAGGCGCAAGAGATCCTTCCGGAGATGCAAATTATTGTTCTGGAAATGCCAGGGGAGGTGCTGCCCTCCGGAGTGATGCCGCTAGAGTCGTATCTGCGGCATGAATCGGTGCGTGACCGTTCTGAGGAAGACCTGCACTATCTTCGTACCGATCCACTCCGAGTGCACGAACTCCTGCCTACCGCGGGTACCACCGGCGTCCCTAAGCTATCTAAAAGAACCACAGTGGATTGGTTTCATGTCCACAGTGTCGCCATTGCTGAACGGGCAGGACATAACCTCTATGATTCTCGCTTGGTGATTGGCCCGGTAAGCGGAGGGTCAGGGAGATTATGGGGAGTACATACCTCGCTGTACACCGGGGGGCGGTCGTTCTACCTTACGGAGTTTGACGAAGAGGTGGTATTGCGCCTGACGGAAGAGGAGCGCATTACCATTTGGGTCTGGAACCCCGCCTTGATCACTCGGGTTGTAACGCATCAGGCGTTTTCGAAAGAGGCGATTGCCACCCTGCGACTTGTGAGCTATTCCGGTGCACCCATGTCAGGAGAGGTTATCGAAAAATTATTGCGCTATGGCATCCCATCTTTTAATGTCTACGGCACATCCGAAGTTGGCGGTTGTATGAGCCCGATTCTTTCTGGAATCAGTCAAGAGCATCTGAAGCAAGCCGCAGGGGTCCCGTTTGAAGGGTTTGATGTTCCGGTGATCGACGCCGAGGGACGTCGATTGGGTCCCGGTGAAGTCGGAGAAATTCTCATTTGGAATATTCATCATGGGTACTGGGATTCCCTAGAGGAGAGCCAAGCGACGTATCACGAACCGCCGGAGCCAGGTGATCGCTGGAGCGGATATCAGCACACTGGCGATTTGGGTATTTATGATGAGGAGGGCTATCTACGAGTTGTGGGTCGTAAGAAGGACATGATCCTGCGTGGGAGCCAAAATATTTTTCCCAAAGAAATTGAAGACTATCTCAGTGGTCATGAGAGCGTGCGTGATGTGGCCGTGGTAGGAATGCCTGATCCGATCTTAGGGGAGAGAGTATGTGCGTTTGTGGTGGCCCAGCCTCACCATTCTCCGACGGTGGAGGACTTCGCAGAGTACTTAAACGCCCGCTCGGTGGCCAAATTTAAATGGCCGGAGCGCGTGGAATTGGTTGATGCCATGCCGCTAGGGCCGGGCGGGAAAACACAAAAGGCGAAGTTGCGTGAGTGGATAGAGGCCATTTTATCAGCCGAGTAACATGGACTTGTTGATGTGAAATGATGGGATTGAAAACTGATACCGATAAGGGGGAGTAGCAAATGAAAGCGGTACAAATACCGACACGTGGTGCGCGATTTGAAGTGGCTGAACGCGATTGTCCTGAGGCGGGGCCAGGGATGGTACGTATTCGAGTGGAAGCTTCAGGAGTATGCCACGGCGAGGTCATGGCGATCGATGGCCACTATCCCGGTATGCAGTATCCACGGATCCCGGGACACGAGGTGGTGGGGATTGTTGATCAAGTGGGTGGTGGAGTGCAAGGGCTTGCTGTGGGAGATAGGGTCGGTGTGGGGTGGTCGGGTGGTGGTCGACGAGTCACCGGTCTCACTCAAGACGGAGGATATGCGCAATGGATGGTGGCCTACGCGGAGGCGGTGGTGTTTATCCCTGACCATTACTCGTCGCAAGACGCAGCTCCGCTGTTATGCGCGGGCGTGACCACGTTTAGCGCCCTCCAAAGTATGAAGGTGCAGGCGGGCGATCGTGTGGCCATTCAAGGGATTGGTGGATTAGGGCACCTAGCGCTACAGTATGCATCTCGGATGGGTTTTGATACCGTGGCCCTATCGCGAGGGCGGAGCAAGGAATCGTTGGCCAAGCAACTGGGAGCGCGAGCGTACTACGATACCACGGTCTCGAAGGACTATGAGGCGATGAGAAGCGATGGGGGATTTCAAGCCATTTTGGCCACGGCACCGAGTGCTGAGGCGATTGGAGGGCTTATAGACCTTATCGCTCCCGGAGGAGAAATGGTGGTGGTGGCGGGTGACGGTCGGCCATTCCAATTGTCGGCAGCGCAACTTTTAAATGGTCGGCGTACCATTCGTGGGTGGACGTCCCGGGGCCGACAGGATATAGAAAATACGTTGAAGTTCAGTGCGATGACAGAGGTCAAACCCATGATAGAAACATTTCCTTTGAGTCACGCCCAAGAGGCATTTGACCACATGATGGCCTCGACGGTGCGCTTTCGCTCGGTACTTATTCCAGACTAAATCTGATTCTGACCAGATAGTGCGGACAGGGCGGCGATAGTTGAGGGGCGGCTCAATGGCTGTGTAGGCTGTGGTGTACTCGAGGATAATGTGTGACCACAGTGATGCCCGTGAGGGTGAGTCCACCATCCAGTCAACAAAAGTTTCGCTCATTTAGTGCCTCCGATAGTCTGCCGGTGTAGATAAAAAGTCACTGGTGGACGGGGTATTCTCACTGATGGTAGTGAGATTTGATGGATGTCCCTCTCTTAAATGGCTGGAAAAGTGAGGAGACTACGGGCGCGATTTTCGCCTGCGACAAGTATCATGGGCATAGAGAGGCTGCAATTTCTCTTTTACGGGAAAAGCATGATAGCATACTAGCAAAGACGTGTTCGAAGGAGGTGGTCCCACGCAGCGGAGATTCGTTGAGGAGGGATCCACATGGGCTCGTTTTTTGTTATTGTTGAGGGGAAGAATGATGCAAAACGATTGCGACGATTTTTACCAGAAGAGATTCCCATTGCGATGACTTATGGAATTCCGAGTCAGGAACGGCTCATCCGACTTCGTTGGATGGCGCGGCATCGCCAAGTTGTGGTGGTGACGGATGCGGATTCAGCAGGTCGGCGGATACGTCGTATGCTAAAAGAGGTGTTTCCTGATGCATGGGATATTCATACGAAGCCAGGGTTCAATGGAGTGGAGCACACGCCACTGGAGTTTATGGAAGACCGCTTTCGACGCCTAGGAATTATCAGTGACGGACCGAAGGGCGCGAAGGACTATGGCACTAGAGGATGACACGCAGGTGAGACAGAAGATTTGGATGTTGCCGGATAAGAGTGAGTTTTTGCGTCAACGGACTCGCAAGGTGAAGGATATCACCGAGAAGGCGGAACGACTGACAGTGGATTTTTTTGATACTTGGGATACGGTGGCGGCATACGGTATTGCCGCACCTCAAGTGGGATCCGCATTGCGAGCGTTTATTTGGAAGGGACATGACATGGAAGAGCCCGAGGTGATCTTTAATCCTAAAATTCTTCGAGTGCGTGGAGAGGTAAAAGATTACGATGGGTGTCTCTCAGTTCCTGGCTTTTATTGTCCTACCCGTCGGGCCGAGATGATTGAATTTACGGGATTGAATGCCGTTGGGCATCCGCTTCGTCGCAAAGTGGAAGGATTTGATGCACGCATTTTACAACACGAAATTGATCACTTAGAGGGGGTGCTCTTTATCGATCGTATTGACGATGTGACCGAGGGATACAGCTTGAAAGAAGGGCAGCCTGATGAAGATGGTGAAGCCACTGTGGTTGAAGTTCCGGTTAGCGCCGAATTAGCGCAATATATTGGCCGCTTTCAGCGTCCGATCCCCGGGCACGCCGTGATCTGGTAGCGCCATGGAATCTCTCTACGATTTGGCTATCAAAGAGATTGAACACTGTAATAAGTGTGGGTTTTGTCTCCCGGTCTGCCCCACCTATCGTTTGACGGGGAATGAAGTGGATTCGCCTCGTGGACGGATCGCGATGGTTGAAGGGGTGCTCAATGATGAAATCGCCGCTCATTTGGGCCTTGAGGAAAGTTTGTCGTACTGCTTAGGATGTCGCGCATGTGAGACCGCGTGTCCGTCGGGCGTTCAGTACCACCGGGTGCTAGAGGCGGGAAAATTGGTGTTGGATCGGTCTCGTCCTAGGCATCGGGGGATGACATTTCTTCCGCGGGCTTTGTTGAAAATGACGCGTCACCCTAAGCGTATGAAGCAGTTTGCGAGTTGGGCAAAACGCACCGCCAACTGGCCAGTCCCCAAAGACGCTAGAAGTTTATTGCCTATGCTAACGTATGAGGAAGAGTATTTGCCAGGTGTGGTCTCCTCGTCGGCGGCGCATGATGAAGCGGCCTTTTTTCGAGGATGTGTGCAAGAAGCCTTGTACGGGGACGCTAATCATGCCGCCCGTCAATTACTTCAGGGCCTCGGTGTGGCACTGCGAGAACCTTCCGGCCAGCGATGCTGTGGTGCTTTGGATATGCATGCGGGGCGTCGCGACGAGGCGAAGCGTCTAGCTAAAACGAATATTCGTGCTTTCGAATCGTCGGGCAGTCTCCCCATTCTTAATACGGCTGGTGGATGCGGTGCCATGCTCGCTGAGTATGGCGATCTCCTGTCCGATGAGCCGGGGTGGCGTGAGCGGGCGGAAACGTTTTCTTCTCGTGTGCAGGACTGGTCGCAAGTGGTGATGGAGCGAGCACTAGATACCACCTTCGAAGGCGCTGGAGAGACCGTGACGCTGCAGAATTCTTGTCATTTGGTGAATGTGGAAAAAGGGGGAGAAGCTCCCGCCGTCCTCATGCAATGGGTCAAGAGTGACACATTTCAACCGATTGATAGTCAGGATCGCTGTTGCGGATCGGCCGGAATCTATAACATTCAGCATCCGGAGTTTGCTAATCGGTTGTTAGACCAAAAGATGAGTGACGTATCAGAGGTGCAACCAGATCGGATTATCGTGGTCAATCCAGGATGTCAATTACAGATGACATTGGGCGTGGCGCAGTCCGATCGCGTGGTTCCGGTAGAGCACTTAGCTCGGTATCTATATCGAGCTTTCCTGCGTGCCCAGAGACAACCCCAAAGCACTGACAAGATTAATTAAGTCGGCCTCAATAATGGGATCGACGGCCGCACTAGGGGCCCGCACCGTCGCGGTACTGATGAGACCGCGGGCCAAAAAAAGCGCTTTTCGTATGGCAATGCCGCGAACGCCCAACTGCGCTTCATAACGAATCAGCGGTAAATAGCGATAGAACATGGCGCGGGCGGTGTCGGAGTCCTCACTGCGATAGTAGTTCATCATTTGTGCGAGGAGATTGGGATAGCTGAAGCCAGTCATTGACCCCGCTGCACCGTGGCACAGCTCTTCAAAGAGGTAAAGACCGCCCAGCCCGCCGAACACTTGGACGTGAGGGATCAACTGGTGGAGCGCGTCGATTTTGGAAGCGCTGGGAATCTCCTCAACTTTGACGGCTACTAAACTTTTAATATTACGAGCAAATTGCGCAATGGTGTGAGGAGAGAGTTTGACCCCCGTGGTGCTTGGTTCGTCTTGGAGAACCCACGGCAAGTCACACGCCCAAGCAATGCGCTCGAAATGCGTCATCAGAACCAGCGGGTCGTTAACCCCCGGCGGGGGGGCGATCATGAGGGCACTGGCCCCCAGGTCCTGGGCCTGGCGGGCGCGTTCAATGGCTACCTCAGTGGCTGGAGAGGAAATGGTAGCGATAATGGGCACCTTTCCATGCGAAGCACTCACGTAATGCTCAATCACTAATTCCCGTTCGCGGTCGGATAGCGCATGCGCTTCACCCATGATGCCCAGCACGATGACCGCGGAAGCCTGATTGCGGAGATAGAATTGCATCAGCGTAGGGATGCTCTCATGGTCGAGTGAGCCATCCTGGTGGAACGGCGTGAGAGAAATGGGAATCATATTTTCTAGCATGAGAGATACCTCCTCCTCAACGATAAAACTATGGTAGCATAGCGGTGAACAAGATATCGTGATTGGCCCGAGATTTCTTGGGCATACCAGGAAAGAAGGTAACTGATGAAATCACCCTCTGGGAAAGGGAAGATGGTGGAGTGCCCCGACTTTTTTGGGCATGTTGCATCCTATGACGCCGAGATGGTGCGCTTTCGTCCGGCCGCTTACGGGATTTTGTTGAGAGAGTCGACCATCTTGTTGTGCCGATCACGT
This sequence comes from Sulfobacillus sp. TH-112, assembly GCF_057473405.1. Classification (NCBI taxonomy): domain Bacteria; kingdom Bacillati; phylum Bacillota; class Clostridia; order Eubacteriales; family Clostridiales Family XVII. Incertae Sedis; genus Sulfobacillus; species Sulfobacillus sp. TH-112. The sequence continues at coordinate 8,709 of NZ_JBYCKN010000116.1, read as the reverse complement.
TTTACCGGATTATGGGATTTTCCGGGTGGCGGTGTCGAGCCGTTCGAGAGCTTGGCAGAAGGCATGGAACGCGAATTCTTCGAAGAGACCGGCATCCGAGTCCATGCCGGGGACTTTCTTTACATGTCAGAGGGGTACATCGCTATGTTCGGACGGCCCTATCATTCACTGCGCTTCTATTATCGGTGTTCCCTAGTAGGAACGCGAACATCGGCACTGTCCCCGGACCTTGGTGAAGTCACCGAGCTTTCTTGGTGGCCGCTTGCGGAGTTGACCAACTTACCGATGCATGACTCCGATCGCTCTGCGCTCGCAAAAGCCTTATTGGATTAACCTCGGAGATAAGACCGTAGTCATACTTATTCCTTCAGCGGAGACACTGAGAGCTGGGGGTGTTTTTATGTCATCCAGCGGGATAAATGGCGGCGGACGACGCGTTGGGCGAATTAAGCGAACTCAACCTAAAAGAAGTCAAAGTGGCCTCATACGTGAAGGTATATTTGGACTCAACGATGGCCTAGTTGCCACTATTGGACTCGTTTCCGGGGAAGCGCTGTCGCATCAAAGTCACGCCTCAATTGTTATTGCGGGGCTATCTGCGGTCGGAGCGGCGATGGTGTCTATGGCTGTGGGTTCGTACCTCGCGACTCTTTCGGAGAATGACTTTATGAAGAAAGAAGTCTCGGACCAGGAGCGCGCCATTCGTCTCTATCCCCATCGCGAGCGGCATCATGTGGCACGGCTCTTGGATGAGATCGGGATTCCTAAAGCCCAGGTACCGGACGTTGCAGAAGTCATCGTGGAAAGCCGTCCACGGTGGCTTAAGTTTATGGCGAGAGAGAATCTTGGAATTCATCAGAACCGGCAGGAAACGCCGCTACGAAATTCCTTAACCATGGGAGCAGCGGTGCTTATCGGATCGGCACCTCCGGTCATTCCGTATCTTGTCAGCAGTGACTTGACAGCGGCACGCGACGTGAGTTGGGCGCTTTCTATTGGGGCTGCATTGGCACTCGGAGCATTTAAAGGGGTGATGACGCGGACATCGATTGTGAAAAGTGCCCTAGCGTTTGGGATTCTTGTCACCCTTTCGGCTGCCGTAGGCGCGGTCATAGGGGTGGTGCTAGGATCTCTGGAGCCCTAGTGCTGTCACAAATTCAGGAAACCTTTAGTTCCAATTCAGGCTTGATTTAGGCGTTCTTGGTATCATAACAACCGAAATCAAGATTGCGAGCTAAGGAGGTTGGGCCATGGAACGAAGGATATGGGGAATTACACGTTCTCAGGCTTTTTGGCTCATATTGGCCGCCCTAGCTTGGTTTATTGAGTCTTACGATATTGGTTTGATGAGTGTGGTGCTTCTGCCGTTTCATACGCTGTTTCATCTTACCGGGTCAGACACTGGAATTTTGGTTGCCTCGGCCACCATCGGCATCGTAGTCGGGGTGGTACCCTCAGGATATTTGGCTGATCGCTTTGGGCGTAAGCGACTCTTGGTGGGCTCGTTAGTCCTCTATTCTTTGATTACTTTTTGTACGGGATTTGTCTCCGGGTGGGAGGCAGTGGCGCTGATGCGATTCTTTGCGGGATTAGGTCTAGGCGCCATGTTTCCTTTGCCCTATACCCTGTTGGCTGAATTAAGTCCCAATCGTGTTCGCGGCCGAGTGGCAGGGATCCTAGATGCTTTTTTATCGGTAGGATATTTTGCTGCCCCACTGGTTGGAGGATGGATTTTGAGCGGGTCGGGATTGTTGGTGGGATGGCGCACTCTATTCTTCTTGGGCGGACTGGGTATGGTCTATGCTTTGATTCTGGCGGTGTGGTTGCCGGAGAGCCCGCGTTGGCTGCTATCCCATAATCGCCGAGAAGAGGCCATGAGAATTTTAGCGCGTGTCGGCCAAGAGGCTCGAGATGAGGTGTTGAACGCGGTCATTGATGCGACGCCCCAGAAGCCGATGAAGACGGTGTGGGCTCCAGCCTATCGACGGCGGACACTCATGTTATGGATAGCCTTTCCGAGTATTTTGTTTGTGTTTTATGCCATTATGAATTTCATGCCCACGATTCTCACCAAAGAGCATATGACCAGTCAAGTGGCATTGGAGTTTGCTGCGTTGATTATGGCGGCATCAATTCCCGGGAAATTTTTTGAGGCCTATTTGGTTGAGCGTGTAGGACGCAAGCCCGTGATCATTGCTTTTTCCGTAATTGCTGCCTGTGCGGCCTTGTGGTTCCCCAGTGTACGTAGCGTGGACGGTATTGTGTTGGCTGGCATGCTATTGGCGTTCTTTGGTGTTTCGGTAGACCCTGCGATTAAAATTTTTTCCGCTGAGCAATACCCGACCGCGATCCGTGGCACCGGAGTCAGTCTTACCGAAGGAATGGGACGATTATTTGGTGGTGCGCTGGCACCCTACATCATGGCTTTGATGTTGGCGCAAAGCGGCATAACCGGAAGCTTTGTCTTTATAGCGGCGGTCGCAGTGGTGGGAGCGGTTGCCGTGTTGATTTTGGGACACGAAACCCGCGGTCGCGTGTTGGAAGAGCGTGTAGTGGTTGGGGCTGGGGCTGTGAAGGCGTTATAGGCTGACAGAGAGGACGATGGACGATATGGAGAGGCTCACAGTGCAAAGCATACTCGGAGACCGAGTCAGTGACCGGGTGTATTTAGAAACCACCACCGGGGGGCGCTGGACCTACGCGGAAACCGCCAAAGCGGTAGCGATGCGCCGCGAGCGGCTGATGGCATGGGGTATTCGGCCAAGCCATCGTTTGGCGCTTAAAATTGAGGACCCGGGTGAGTTTGTGTTGTGGTTCCTGGCTGCCTTAGCACATGAATCCATTGTTGTACCCGTGAATCCGGCGGCACCTGACGATGATGTGCGACGGACACTGGAAAAGAGTGGGGCTGCCTATATTTTCGATGGGGTGCACGCGCCGACTCTTACCGGGATCCCGGCTATTGTGTCCTCTTCTCGTCGAGGGGGAGGAATCATCTTGCTCACATCCGGTTCGACGGGAGATCCAAAGCCTGTAGGATTGTCCTTTGAGGCCTTGTGGCACACCGCCACAGAAGTTTCCCGTGCTCATCGCTATACCGCCGAAGATCGTGGATTTTCCCCGTTGCCGTTGTTTCATATCAACGCTTTAGTCGTGGCGGTGTTAGGAAGTTTAGTGGCAGGAAGTGCCATCGTCATCGCTGACGGTTTTCACGCGCGAGATTTTTGGGACACCATTAAGCGGTTTGACATCTCCTGGATTAACTTAGTACCCTCAATTTTAATGGTATTGAGCCAGCGACCAGAACAGCCTCTTGTGGGATCGCGACCCATCCGATTCATTCGATCAGCGTCTGCTCCGCTGCCGCTTGCTACCCGACAGTTGGTGGAGCGTCGCTTTGGTATTGGGGTGGTGGAAACCTATGGTATGACGGAAGCAGGCAGCCAAATTTGCTCTAATCCCTTGCCGGGAGAGGGAGGAAAGCCGGGGTCAGTCGGAGTGCCTCGTGGTACCGAGGTGCGAATTGTCGATGAGAGGGGAATTCCCTTGCCAGCTCAGGTGCGCGGTTCGGTAGAGATTCGAGGACCGGGGGTTATTGATGCCCACTTTGGACCCAATTATTGGGCGAAGGCAATCCTGAACCAAGGGTTTTATCCCACCGGGGATTTAGGGTATCTTGATAAGGATGGATTTCTCTATTTAGATGGCCGCAGCCGAGATATTATTAATCGGGGCGGAGAGAAAATCTTTCCGCGGGAAGTCGAAGAGTGGCTTTTGTCGTGTGAGGGTGTAGCGGATTGCGCGGTGGTCGGACGTCCTCATCCAGTATTAGGGGAAGAGCCGGTGGCTTTCATTGTGGCGCGCGATGAGAATGTCTTAATGATTGAAGGTATCGAGTCATGGGCAGAACAGGGACTGGCTCGGTTTAAACGACCGGCCGCCTACTTTGTGGTGCGAAGTCTGCCTAAGGGCAGTACGGGAAAAATTGCTCGTCAAGACCTGCGTCAGCAAGTGCGCGAGGGAGGCAGCTAGTAGTGGCAGAAAAGAAATACGTCGAGGCGGCGGACTTTGTTCGAGCTCTGACTATTGTATCCGTGGTGGCTGTGCATAGCACCTGGTATATGGCTAATGGTGGTGCTTGGGTATCTTCGGGTGCTGTGAGCTCCCTTTTGCACTTTACTCGAGAGGCCTTTATGGCACTGACCGGGTTTGTTCTCACATACTCACTGTTTGGCAAAAAACTGCAGTGGAAAGCCGTATATGTGAAGAGGTATCGATTGGTGTTGTTCCCCTATATGATTTGGAGTGCGGGCTATCTACTTCTGTTTGGGGCATTTGCAGGGGTGGGTATTTTTTTTGTGACTTATGGAAAAGATTTGTTGGATGGTGGTGCATCATTTCAGCTCTACTATCTCCTTATTACGATGCAGTTTTACCTTGTGCTGCCATTGTTTCTAGCCTTGATGCGAGTGGCAAAGAAGCATCCATTCTGGGTGATTGGGATAACCGCCATCTTTCAATTTGCTCTTATGGCGTATGACCAATACGGTATTGGGCCGCATCCCGGAGGACTTAACGCCTATACCGGGGACGAAGTGTGGACCTATGCGCTCTATTTCGTGATTGGGGGAGTGGCGGCGTTAAATTGGCCCAAGGTCAGAGACTGGCTCGGGACCCATCTGTCGTTGGTCCTTTGGGCGTCAGCGGTTGCCGCGCTGCTGATGTTAGGCGAGTTCTTTGTGCAAACCTATGCGGGTCACAACATGACACTGGCTGATGCCGTATTGCAGCCGGCGATGATTCCTTGGAGTGTGATGGCGATTGTATTATTGGCGGCCATCGGAGTGCGTTATGAGCGGGGCCGAGAAAAGGTTCCAGGTCGATGGTCTCTCATCAAAAAGCTCGCAGACTTAAGCTTTGGAATCTATTTGGTTCACCCAATGATTTTGGACTATTGGACGCGATTTTTATCCGCGGTGCATATGAATCATGCCTCGTTTATTTTAGATGGATTAACGATAATTCTATTAGTGGGACTCTCTACGTTACTGATGGACCTCATTTCACGCACAGCGTTTAGTCCCTGGCTCATTGGCCGTTCCGCGCAAAAGGTGATGCGTCGCGAGCGGCACGAAACCGTGCCTGCAACACCATCGTCGCAACTGCAAGAATCATAACGTTAAAATCAAGAAGGCAATTGTATTGAGGGTGTACACCCGCCGCTCGCACCAATGCGTGCGAGGGCGGGCTTTAAATATTTTGTAAAATCATCAAGAGAAGGATGACGGCGATGGCGCCACCAAGTGAGCTTAAGATAGCCTTTGTCCAGGTCACACGTGCCACGCGGTGCACTGCGATAAGGGTAAGAATTCCGAACACTAAAATCGCGGCATCATAGAGTAGGGGCTGTGCGATCGGTACCAAACGGACTAAAGACACAACAACGAGCCATCCTGAGAGCACAATCATTTCTAAGCGCAGAGCGTCAGTAAAGTGTTGTCTCGAACCCATGCGAATGAGAATCCAGTTGATGACCCATGTCATGAGGTAATAGACCACAAAAAAGACAAACACGGCATTGATCGCATAGGAAATCAGTGTGAGTGGCGCAAATCCGACCACGATCGCGGTACCGATGAGGGATAGAATGCCAGCAATGACCGCATTTCCCCACAACATCCGTTCGGTCCAGTAAAAACGGCCTGGACCGGCAAAGGGAGCGCGGATAAAGTGTGTCCAATAGGCCCGCACGTCGTCTAGGGCGCCATCGGTGGGACGCCGCGGTGGTTGTTGGTAGCGCGATTGGGTGCGCGCGTCCTTGACACGCTTTTGTCGTTTACGGCTGTTAAATGGTATGGGATCTTTTTTATCCATAGGTCACCTCATCTATCCTCGATAAGTCTATTATACCGTCTTAGGAGGAATCTGGTAGATCATGCGAAGCTTGTGGGATGACATGTCCTTTGAGGGTTCGTTATACTAGAGACCAGTGTATAGGCAATGTGGGACTAAAGAGGAGCATTTGCTTAAAGGAGGATTAGGGATGAGTCGTGACGAGATTGATAACATATTGAAAGAGAGCCATACCATTGCGGTGGTGGGGTTGTCACCCAAAGAAGATCGCGCCAGTTATCGGGTAGCTCAGTATATGCAGTCGCACGGATATCGCATTATTCCAGTGCATCCGCAGGCAGAAGAAATATTGGGTGAAAAAGTTTTCGCGCGTTTAGAGGACATCCAGGAGCCTGTCGACATTGTCGACGTATTTCGGAAGGCGGAAGATACGCCACCAGTGGCGGAGTCGGCAGTGCGTATTGGAGCGAAAACCCTATGGTTACAATTGGGCATTGCCAATGAGGTGGCGGAGGCTATCGCTGGGTCCGGAGGTCTGCAGTATGTTGAGGACCACTGCTTAAAAATCGAGCACGAACGATGGAAGGGAGAATCGTAATTGGCGAAAGATAGTTCATTTGATGTTGTTTCTGAGCCCGACTGGTCAGAAGTGTTAAATGCGCTCGATCAGACGCGTAGAGAGACGCAAACCCGTTATGACTTCCGGGGGAAAGAGGTTGTGGTTGATTACGATCAAGCGCAACATGTTATTACCTTAGACGCGCCGGAAGGGATGGTATTGGATGCGTTACGCACCGTACTGGGAGAAAAGATGGCTCGACGCAATGTGTCACTGAAGTTTTTAGAGTTTGGTGCGGTGGAGTCGCACGGGATGCAACGAGCGCGTCTGGCAGTGACGATTAAGGCAGGTATTGAGGCGGACGTTGCGAAAAAAATTCAAAAGGCGATTCGTGGCTCTGGAATTAAGGTGGAGGCTCAGATTCAGGGTGAGGCGATTCGCGTTAACGGCAAGAACCGCGACGACTTGCAAGCGGCGATTCAATTTCTGAAGGGACAGGATTTCGGCATTGAGTTGAACTTTACGAACTATCGTACGTCATAACTTTGCACAGAAGGGCGGATGAGATGGTGCATCCAGAAGTGAACTCGTGGGATAAACCAACCCTTCGCCCGAACGCCGTCTGGCGCTATCGCATTGCGTTGGCGGTGATCACGGTGGTGGCGTTGCTGATGCGTGCGATAGGGGTGGGAACATACCCCGGGCTCATCTACGACGAATATTACTATGTACCGGCAGCGGACGTGCTGCTGAGGCGAACGCCGCCGGTACTGATTAAGCATATGGTCCCTGGAATCGATCCGAATTTGCTCTCCCATCCTCCCTTGGCGAAAGAATTGATTGCGGCGGCGATTTATACGTTGGGAAATCATCCCTGGGTATGGCGTCTTCCGGGAGTGGTGCTAGGTACGCTGGTGCCCATTGCGGTAGCAGGTATTGCATTTGAACTTTTTCGTCATCGCGGTATCGCTCTTTTGGCGGCCCTCTTTGCGAGTGTGGACGGACTTTTAGTCACAATGTCGCGAGTAGCGCTTCCAGACTCTAGCGCTGTTCCCTTGGCGGTGGCCGGATTGTGGGTGCTGTTACGATTAACCAGGAAAATGCGCCAGGATTATGAGATCCCGTGGTGGAACTGGGCCCTTTTTGGTGCGCTGTTGGGATTGGGCTTGGCCGCCGAGTGGATTGGCGGGCAAACCTTGTTGTTAGTCTGGGGATGGCTGGTGGCCGCAGGGCAAAAAACCCGAAAGCAATGGGCAAAGTGGCTACCCGCCACCACAGTTATCCCATTTGTGGTGTATTACGCGAGTTACTTTTATGCCTGGCCCACGGGATATCATCAATCGTATCTACCGAAGAACCCATTTATTGCGTTTTTTAAGTTACAGTGGCTGATTCTGAAGGGGATGTGGACCCTGCGGTTTTTCCACCCTTGGACATCCAATGCGTTCACCTGGTTGCTTATCCCCAGACCAACTGCCTTGTTGCTTCAGACCACCTCGACCTGGAGTATTCGCCTAATGGCGTTTTCTGACCCGATCGTGGTATGGGTAGGACTGCTTGGCATTATTGGCGGCATCATCGGGGCCAAGCGGCTCGGCCTGAGTCGGTGGCCGTGGGTCTTTCTTCTTCTTTGGATTGTCGCCTTTTATGGTACCTGGTTGACGACACCACGCTCAAAGTTTCTCTACTATTTTACGACTGCCTCGGTCGGACTGGATGTAGCTGCTGCCGCAGGAATGATTCTCAGTTATCACTGGCTTAGTACCGTAGCATGGCGAAGGGTGGGACGCCTGGTTTGGGGAATCGTGGTCGCTTTGACCGGACTCAGCATCCTCTACCTTATCCCGCTGTGGACCGGGATGAAGATGCCTCGCCCCTTTTATCATTCGGTCTATTGGCCGAAGAGTTGGGATGCCCGGGTGCGTGCGGGCGCCAGTCCGTCAACGGCTAGTTTTTCCCTGACGTATCATCCTGAGTCAGAAGCGATAGCGGGTTTTAGCGCGCTATCTGTAGGACAAGATGCCCTGCCCTCGGTACCTTCTCCATGGACGACATTTCGTGGCAGCACCAGCCATAATAGCGCCTATGCAGCCGTATGGCGTCTCACTAAGAGTTATGTTTTGACCATTGGCACGTCGGTTGTTGAAGCACCGACGGTGTCAGGAGACACGCTCTATGTGGGTACCAGTAATGACCAGGTGGATGCGATTGACATTTTGACTGGGGCAGTGCAGTGGACTGTCGGTGTGCCCAATATGGTGATGCCCGCGCCGCTCATGGACAATGGGTGGGTGGTT
>NZ_JBYCKN010000115.1:0-14052 GCF_057473405.1 Sulfobacillus sp. TH-112 | reverse complement strand
GTTGCGGTAAGGGACTGGCGATGAAAGTATGCGAGTATCAGTAGCCCAATGCTAAGATAGGCGGCGAGAGGGAGTTCTGAGGGTAAGTGCCATAAGACGTGGTTCAGTGCAATAACCATAATGCCAAGCACAAAAAGGATTATGGCTTGGCCGTAGGTGCGACAATTACGAAATATAATCCAGCCGATGAATCCGCCAATGAGCATTAGTGGTGCGGCCAGATGGGCACTCATTTGATTCCAGTCAGCAACAGGTAAGGCCAAAAGCTTGTGCAGGGCGCCCCCGATGACCAGTTTTAGCCAATGCCATGAAGCCAGTGTGGCCCATGCGATAGAGAGCTCCGCATAGATGACGACCACCCAATAAACGGCACGTAGGATCCAGTTTGGGAAGAGCTCTCCGAGACTGAGCCAGAATGGTGTGAGAGACAAAATGACGGGATGCAAATACCCTCCTGAGTGAGGAAAAGGCCAGAAGAGGGCACTCATCCAGAGACCCATTAAGAGGTTTTTGATCGTCGGATTCATGAATTCTCCACCTCCGCTCGGACAGCATTTACATAGTCACGTAGTGTATCGAGTCTAAAGACACCATGGGTTCCTATGGGGATGACCCAATCAGCCGTCTTGGCCCAATAGTCCTGATGAGCCACGGTGGACACGACCACGAGTCGACTCCCAGTCCATGATTCGATGCCTCGCTTATACGGCCCGCTTGGTTCATAGGGAAGGCAACTAAGAAAGTCCATCATCGCGCTAAAACTGGGATAGCCGCCATGGGGCGTAATACCGCTTTCCGGTACGTCAACGGCTGCGAGACCCACCACTTGTTGAATTTGATAGGCGTATTCGATTAAAGAAGCTGTCACGGAGATAGCTAATTCCCATTCGCTTTCGGTAAAGTGCATGGAAGCATCAAGGATTAGCGTCAATTCCGGTTTAGTTTCCGGTTCAAACTGCTTCACTTTGAAATCTCCGGTGTGTGCAGAGGTTTTCCAGTGAATCTGTGACAGGCGATCGCCCGGGACATATTCCCGAATTCCACGAAGATGAGACGACTCTTCACGGGTCGGGTGCTGGGCAAGGTTTTCTCCGTGCCAAATTCGTGAAAATATGCGCGAGCCCTGTAGGGATAGTGTCTCAGGCCATACTACGAAGGAGTCCTCGTGCACGTATTGTCGCTGTCGACGGAAAATGCCGAACCAATCACCACTGGTCAGAGAAATGACTCTCTGTACAAACGGTCCTCTTCTAGTGAGTGGCACTTGATAAGCTAAGGTGCGTGGAATCCTTCCTGTGCTGTATACCGTAAACGTGGGGTTTTCAACGCGTAGGTCGTTTGGCATATGATCAATGATGATAAGGTACGGCCACGGCCAATATCGTTGGGACTTAACCTGGAGATGTACTGTTATGTCCTCGCCTACACGGTACGGTCCAGGCCGCAAGGTACGGTGAACGGACACCTGCCTTAGAGAGGGGATTTGACTCAGTCCGACTAAGACGCCTAAGACCATCAGAAATCCCAGAAGGTGCCATGCCAGTTCGCCTCCCTGATAGATGGCATACAGGAGAGCCATAAAATAGGCGATGATTGCCAGCACCAATCGTGTGGACTCTTTCATGGGCGGTGGTCGACAGCCGGGACAGGGAGGGCACGCAATATTTCTTGAAAGACCTCATGAATCAGGTCGGGATTTTGCGTACCCGCGGTTCGCGATAAAATGAGACGATGTTCAACCACATACGGTGCCAACGTGAGGATGTCGTCTGGGATTACAAAGGTGCGGTTATGTAGGAGTGCCCACGCCTGGGAAGCACGATACAGTGCTAAAGTAGCGCGGGGACTCATTCCTAGAAAGATACGCGAGGACTTCCGTGTTGCTGATGCAATCTCAGCGATGTAATGGCGCACAACGTCCGCGACGTGAATGGCCATCGTCTCTCTCATGAGGGTGAGCAATCGTTCGCGACTCATCGTGGACTGAATGGCTTCGCCGGGTCTGTGCACGGCACTTTGGCTGAGAATGAGAGCTTCTTCGTCGATGGTGGGATAACCTATTGCGAGGCGAAAAAGAAAGCGGTCCAATTGACTTTCCGGAAGAGGGAATGTGCCTTCATATTCGATCGGATTTTCAGTGGCCACCACCAGAAAGGGCTCATCCAGCACGTGGGAGGTGCCGTCAACGGTCACTTGGCCTTCCTCCATCACTTCTAAGAGAGCACTTTGGGTGCGAGGCGAGGTGCGATTAATTTCGTCCGCCAGCAGCAAATGAGCAAAGACTGGTCCGGGTTGAAATTCAAACGTGTGCGTGCCTGGATTGAATACGGTAACCCCCGTGATGTCTGTGGGGAGCAAGTCGGGCGTGCATTGGATTCGGCGATAGGTTAGGCTTAAACTTTGCGCTAAACTCTTCGCGAGCGTCGTTTTGCCAACCCCAGGTACATCGTCTAGTAAGATATGTCCGCCGGCGAGAAGGGCCGTGACCATAAACTTCATGACTTGGCGTTTGCCTACTACCACTTTCTCCATATTGCTTATCAGGGCTTCTAACTCTGGATTAATCGTGTCAAGAGTACTACTCATTGTCTCGGGTCGATTTAACATAGTGATTTCCCTCGTTCAGTGACGTTATTTCATACTTCGGGACCGCATACAAAAAATCCTTTCCCACATAGGAAAACAACGCTAGGAAAAGAGGCTTGGTTACAACAAAATAATCTTCTTATGCCATGACGACGAAAGGCGCGTTTTCATGAGGGGAAACCTGTCAAAACAGCAGTCAGGGAGCAGGCTCTTTAGGGCTCTGCTCCCTGACTGAACGGCTATGATGGCATTGAATCTATTCCGTGCGAAGTGCCTCTGCCGGCATCAGTCGCGCAGCACGCATCGCAGGGAGTACTCCAAAGACGGCACCGACTCCGAGGGAGAACGCGACCGCGGTTACCACCGCGTCTAAGGTCAAGTTTGCGGGAATGCCAACCGCCTTTCCGACCACATGCGTCACCAGTGCGGCGAACAGTGTGCCGAAAAACCCTCCTATCAACGCTAATAGCACCGACTCAGACAGAAACTGGATTAAAATGTCTCCATCGCGAGCGCCGAGAGCCTTTCGTATACCAATTTCACGAAATCGTTCGCTCACGGTGACCAACATAATGTTCATGATTCCGATACCTCCGACTAAGAGAGAAATTCCCGCGATGCCCGCTAAAAAGTCGGTGATAACAGATGTGGTGCTAGTGACGGTACTTAAGATTTGTTGCGACGTGACAATCTTAAAATTGTGACTGGGATGGCTCTTTAACAGAATATTTCTGGCCACGGTGACGGCTTGCGATACGCTTTGAGCCGACGACGCAGATAAGATGATTTCCGACACCGTGGTTTGACCGGAGACTGCTAGGGCATTATTCAACGGCAGATAGGCGGTGCTATTCGGGTCCGATCCCGGAGCGCCTTGCGATGGCCGTAGGACACCCGACACGGTGTAGGCAGTGGAGCCAATATCTACGGTTTTGCCTAGCGCGGCAGAATGCGGAAACAGAGATTTGGCAAGTGAATGGCCGAGGACCACGCCGGTACGGGATCCTTGCTGTAATTTGAGGTTTTGCATACTGTAATATGCTGGGGATACCCCCATAATGGTTCCCGATGAGGCGGGCTGATGAGGGACGTGAATGAGGAGCGGCACGGACACCACGCCGCTAGCCGCCTGTAAGGCGGGATGGTGGCTATGATTCAACGCCGCGACATTCGCTGCCGTCAATGTCGAAGGAACTCCGGTGAGACTAATATTGGCGCCACCGCCCCGTGCGTGTCCACCATGATGGCTGGACGGCAGAGCGGGCACCACAGTAATTAGATTTGCCCCGATGGCAGAAAACTTCTGAGTGACGTATCCTTTGACACCGCTTCCTAATGAGGTGAGCGTGACCACAGCAAATACCCCAATCACAATGCCTAACGCGGTGAGAATGCTGCGTCCGCGATGATGCCAAATGGAATCCCAAGCAATAGCCAAGGTATTCATGAGGGACCTCCTGTAGTGGCAGTTTGTTGATCGGCTATGAGACGGTCGTCAACCGCTCGATCGTCTAATAATTGACCGTCCTCTAACGCAACGATGCGCTCTGCGTGTTGTCCCACACGGGGGTCATGTGTCACGATGACAATGGTGACACCCAGGTCTTGATGTAATTGCTGAAAAGCTTTAAGGACCAGTTGGCCGGATTTGCGGTCGAGCGCACCGGTTGGTTCGTCGGCCAAGAGAAGGTCTGGGCCAGGTGCAATGGCCCGCGCGATAGCGACCCGTTGGGCTTGTCCTCCGGACATTTGGCTCGGATAGCGATCTTTAAGGGACTCAACACCTAAAAGGCGCAACGCTGTGAGAGCATCTGCTCGCCTTTTTGACACGGGCATTCGTGCATATGACATCGGCAGTTCCACATTGGCCAGGGCGGTCAACCGAGGCAACAAATGAATGCCTTGAAAAACGAAGGCAATCCGGTGCCCTCGATAATCGGCTTGCTGTCGAGCTGTCAGCCGCGACATATCAAGACCATTGAGTAAGTATTGTCCACTGGTGGGACGGTCAAAAAGACCCATAATGTTCATTAAAGTGGATTTGCCACTGCCTGATGGTCCCATCAGGGCCACCATTTCCCCTTGGCCTATTGAGAGGGTGATGCCTCGTAGCGCATGGACAGTGGCTTGACCCTCGCCATAACTTCTCTTGAGGTCCTTAATTTCAATGAGGGTCTTTGGACTGGACTCCATGATAGCGATAAGGAACACTCCCTTCTTGAGATAATTCTTGATTTCGTACCTCTTGCCACAGGGTAGTCACGCGTTCTGAAAGACTGACTAAAAGGGCTCGTTCATCTCCGGTTAATTCAGACAGTACAGCTCGCATGCGGTTTAGACGATTTTGCTGCCGCAGTTCTAACACCGCTTTGCCGATGTCGGTAATGTGGACATTATGGCGACGACGATCTCCTGGGGCCGTTTCGGTTGTCACCCACCCGCGCTCCGAGAGCGTATTGAGCAATTGGCTCGCGGTCGGCGCAGAAACCTGAAGAATTTGAGCGACTTCGGTCACCGAAATGGGCCCTTGTTTATTGAGTGTGTTCAAGACGTGCGCTTGTATTCGCGTGGGGCTCTCGGGACCGTACTCGGCACGTCTCTCGACAAAAATGTTTAGCGCACGACCCTGTAGTTCTTGTAACAATGCCACGGTTTCCTCAACACTGAGTTCACTCAACAATTATGAAGCATCTCCTAAATATTAAGTTATACTAAGATAATAGTTAAACAAGTGAAGTTTGTCAACAATTCGATAAAATGCGAGGTGTCATGGTAAGATTTAAGATGGGACAGCAGTGAGAAAAGGATTCGTGGAGGATTTCACCAAAGAATAAAAATGGAGCTGGTGATGGGACTCGAACCCGCAACCTGCGGTTTACAAAACCGCTGCTCTGCCAATTGAGCTACACCAGCAACAGCATACATTATAGCACATGGCGCAGTTCACCGCAATGACAGCATCATTGAGCCGTTCAGCAAGGTGGGACCCTCTTGTGGGTGATCCGACGAAAGGGCGCTGCAGTAAAAAGCGTCAATTCGTGGCTTTCAATAGTGAAATCATATGGAAATCAGGATATTTTTACCTCTTTGACTGACAATAGCGAGAAAGTGAGGGAAGTGGCGTGGGCAACAAAGTCCGGGACATGATACCAAAGGACGTCTGGGAGGCGTGGGGTCTCAATCCAGAAAACGAGGCTCGGAAGCTTATTGGTGGCGGGAATCGCAGTATTCGGATCGGAATGGTAGTGTTAAAACCGGTCGATGATATGGATGAGGCTTTGTGGTCTCAAGACGCGATGTCATTAATGATACCGGAGTATTTTCGGATCGCTGATCCGGTTCGCGCTCCCTCGGGACGCTTCATTGAGGCAGGATGGATGGCGTCTCAATGGGTTGATGGCATGGCAGGTCCAGTAGGCCATTGGAAAGAAATACTTCACGTATCCGAGCACTTTCATCGGGCTTTGGAGCGAATTGAAAAACCCACGTTTCTTATGGAAAGAACGCATCGATGGGCGGTCGCTGATCGAGTAGCCTGGGGTGAAGCTTCTCTCGCATGGCTTCCTGCCGTGTTGCAACGATTTCAGGATTTAGAGCAATTGAGGTCTCCCGTGAATCTTGTGTCACAAGTTATACACGGCGACCTCTCCGGTAATGTTCTTTTTTCTGACACCATGGCTCCCGCGGTAATTGACTTTTCCCCTTATTGGCGTCCGGCAGCATTTGCCGACGCGGTGGTCCTGATGGATGGTCTATTATGGCATGAATGGGATGCGGTGATGCAGCATATGCCGCCTACGCCAATTTTTTATCAACTCTTGGTCAGAGCCGCCATCTTTCGGCTCGGTGCTCTTAATGAAAGAGTCCGTGCCAGCGATCTGGAGTGTTTAACGGAGTTGCCGCTATTCGACCGGGTCGTTGGATGGTTGAAAGAGGTCAGACCATAGTGTTGCCTGATTTCGGCAGTTCTTAACCACCAAGCGTCCCAGCGACGCGAGGGGAGGAATCTTGGAACACATGCTGTGGAAGCACGTACAGGGAGAGAGCATGGAATACTGTCGCTTCCGTTTTGGAGAAGCGATGGTCATAGAGGGCCAGGTTGTAGGGGATTTAGGCGGTATCTACGGCGCGATGACCTATGAGGTTCACTGCCATGCCGATGGAAGTACTCACTGGGTACGTGGACTTATTCATCACGATGGGGGTGAATTGGCCTGGAGCATCAGTCGTGATGCAAATGGCCTGTGGACAGTGAACGGAGTGACCCGTCCGGACCTGTTGAAGTGCCTCGATGTCGACATTGGGGTGACTCCATCGACCAACACCCTGCCGATCCGTCGAATAAAGCTTGCCGTGGGTTCCTCCCACGAATTGTGGTCGGCCTGGGTGCGATTTCCCGACTTAACGGTGCACCACCTGTTCCAGCGCTACACGCGGGTTTCATACGACCTCTATGACTACGAATCGATGACAAGTGGATTTAAGAGCCGCCTGCGCGTCGATGAACACGGAATTGTGCAGGATTATGCCGGACTATGGACGGATATGGTCTGCGAGTCGTGATGAGAGAACTTGTGCAGTAGGTCTTAGGATGGGCATCATCGCGTATGGGAAAAGACGATTGGCCCATGATAGAGCCGTCAATGAGTGGGGCTTTGTAGGGGCCATCGGCAAGGTCATTTGTGCGATGATGTAGATGGAGGAGGGATTTGTGTGAATAAGAGTCATCTGGCCACGAATGTCGAACGATTCTCCGGGTTTGAAGATCTGTATCATGATGCGCGTCCAACACCGCCACGTATGGTGATTGACGTCATTTTGGGATATCTTCGATCGCGACCGTCATTGGTCGTGGATCTAGGCGCAGGGACGGGCCTTTCTACATTGATATGGCGAGATGAGGCCGATCGAGTGATGGGTATCGAACCTAGCGATGATATGCGAGAGCGGGCGTTACGTGCACGAGAAGAGATGGGTTCTCTCAGTCACGTGACATTTCATAAGCGGTATTCGCATCAACTGGGATTGCCGTCGTTAAGTGCTGATGTGGTGACCTGTTCGCAGTCATTTCATTGGATGGACCCGGGGCCGACATTGAAAGAGGTGGGACGGGTTCTCAAAGAGGGCGGGATCTTTGCCGCCTACGATTGTGATTGGCCTCCGACCGTCGACTGGCATATTGAGGAACAATATCGGAGTCTTATGGCGAGGGCAGACCACATTATTCAATTGACGCAACCCCGAGAGGATTGGGTAAGGCGTTGGGACAAAAATCAACATTTGGCGCAGTTGCAGAGAAGTCAGGAATTCCGATTTACCAAGGAAGTCCTTTTTCATCATCAAGAGACGTGGACCAAGGCGCGGTTCTTTCAGTTGGCCATGAGCCAAGGAGGGCTACAAACCGTAGTGCAGTCCAATCTTGCGGACGTATCTCAAGAAATTGCAGCGTTTCAGGAAACCTTAGATCAATACTTTGACGAGTCGCAAAAGACAATTTTGCTTAGTTATCGGATGCGTCTCGGAATTAAATTGTCCCAATCCCAGACAAAGGTGCACTAAAGTCCCCCCGGATTCCATTGCGTGAAGGGACACTCTCATGGATGTGTTGCCGGTACGAGCACAGGCTTCTCAGGCACGACCTGCCATTGTTGTCCCTCGTTTTGAGATTGCCATAAGGATAAGGTATTTGTCTCTGGGCTTTGCGAAACGATCCACCCTGTGTGATCGAAGAATGCAAGGCTCAGCGGATGCATCGTCTTAGGAAGAATTGAGACAGTCTTCCATGTGCGGCCAGCCGTTGAGGTGTAATCCAATTGAACCTGATGCCCTTTCGTGACGAGAGCCCAGCCATTTTGAGCTGTCGCCCAATCCATAGATATGAGAGAGGAATTGGGGTGCGTCCAAATAGGGGTCCATGTGGTCCCGTTCGTGGTGTGGTACAGTACCGCATAGTTGTGGAAGTCTACGATGTTCTGAGGGGTGATATAGGGCACACTTAAGGTGGTAGATAAGAAACCGGATCCCAAGACAAATATCGGTGGTTGAGAGGCCAGCACTACGGCTCGTGGTTTTGGATTGGGATTGTTTACGACTTTGGCAGACACCCATGTGGGGAGTGGCAGTACCACCGGAGTCCACGACGCGCCATGGTTCGTAGAAATCATTAAGACGGGAGCACTGGCGTCGTAAGAGAGTGCCCAGGCTTTCGTGGAGGATGTCCATGTAATCCTACTGAAGGAACCGTTTTCGGTGCTGTACAAAGGGTCTGATGACACATGGTCATGGGAGATGGTCCATAGGGATTGCGGCCCTGTTTGCGTCCCCACTGGCCCCGTCAGCAACACCGATCCAGACGAGCCACTCGGGGAGGTGGTAACACTCGCTTGAACCACAGGCCATGGCGCAATAAGGTGCGATGAACTCCAGTGGACACCCCCGTCGTTGGTGTGACTGAGAGTGATATGACGAGCACTGTCTTGGCTTATCACCCAAGCGGTGTTCGAGTTGACGGTATCCATTGCCAGGATGGTCGGAGATTTCAATACGCTGAACCATTTTTTTTCGGATGTCGTGGTCCGGAAAATTTGATGAGGCGAGTCGGCCCATCCCGTGTGACTACTGGTCATCTGGATGGATTTTGCTTGGGCTAATGGAGGCGCTTTCGTCGCGATGGTTTTGGACACACGGTGATGCGGTGCAGGAGATGACAGGGAAGTGTCTTGGATTCCGCATCCGGCGACTACCCCGAACCCAAGTATCACTAAGCTACCGAGCAGTCTCACGGAAAAGTTTTTTGTCACATCCCTACACCTTCTTTCACACGGTTCTTGAAATGACTACTCGTTATAACGATAGCTGGAGCGACTCGGTTACGGACTCAGTAGCAAGTGGCGGTATACGCCAGGTTTGATGGGTATCATCATCAAAGAAAGGGAACAAGATGCTGACATGATTCCATGTTTCGTACGACGAGGCGGTTTGGTTCTCTCCAGCCTAGGCGTCTTGGGCCATTTTACTTTGAGCTAACTCATACGTATCATCGGGACCACCCGGGCTAATATTGACGGTGGTCATGGCACATCTTTATAGCGTTTCGGTATCGATGCCCCGCACCGGACGAGGCCCAACCATTCGGGCGTTACCATCCGAGGATGCTCCTTCCAACCGGCGGCCGCATCTGTGACGATTTGCGGGACGGTGCCTTCGCTGGTTCTCATGTGTTGGGCTACGTGCGCATAGAGTCGCCGTCAGGTGCCGTCGTAATCCAACTGACCCATTGTTCCGCTATCCGCCGCCAACAGTGCATAAAACGCATTCCTGCAGACCTATCAGCGACAGCGACGGGTTTGCAGTGCGAGATATGTTGCTTCGTGCGGACTTCGCCCAACATGACCGGGCATAGGCAGAATGAAGGGGCCTCATCACGAAGTAATCAATGTGCGGAAAGGTCAACATGTCCTTAAAAATATCTACCGCGTACAGCCAGTGAACGCACACTCAAACGCTTGACAAATGGGTAGTATGGTTCCAAGGTAAGGTCGCGCAGTATTTAGTGGGGTTGGTTCAACTTTTTTGAACCTTACCAAAACCTATCGTGAGTTGAGTATACTACAGTACCATTGTTCTGGGGCGGCTCAATGACTAACACTCCAAAAATCCATTCTTGAACGGGACAACACCGAAGAACGACGGAGCAACTGTGTTCGCATGAACATACATTCTCATTTTCTCTTCGGTACGGGACTATCGGGCAGAATTGTTCAACAACCATAATCAGAGGTGATACAGTTGACAATATTTCTTAATCAGGACTTAGCGTGCAAAATTGAAGATGTTGTGCGAGAGGGTAATAAGCAAGTTGTTGAGACTTGGAATGCTTCAGGATTTGAAACGTCAGCGAAAACAATCGAGGTTGATAATGCTCTCGCTGTTTATGGTGGTTCTGAATGTCCTATCAATGACACTGTGGGTCTTGGGATGTCGTCTTCCGTTGAAGAATCCACATTAGAGAAAATAGAGAGCTTTTACTATTCCAATAACCACCCTTCGGTACTTAGAGTATGTCCCTTAGCACATTCTTCACTGATCGAATTAACGAAAGCCCGAGGGTATGTTTTTGATGGCTTCTCATACCTTTGGATTCTCGATTTAAATTCATGGGAATCCCAGTTTGACGTACCTGACTCACGGGTTCGGATGGCTAAGAATGATGAAGAAATCGAATGGGCACGTGCAGTTGGTGCAGGATTTGCTGATGTAGACGATGTGCCTAAGGATCAGAATCTCGATCTCGATCGAGCATTTTTTCGTATGAAAAGCAGTATACCAGTCCTAGCGTTTGAAAATGGGATTGCCGCTGGGGGAGGAATTGTGGCAGTAAGCAATGGTGTTGTAGCTCTGTTTGCAACGAGTACCCGACCTTCATTCAGAAAACGCGGTTTACAGACAGCCTTACTTGATTGGCGGCTTCGTTTTGCTAAAGAAAATGGAGCTCGTATAGCGACCATTGAAACGGATCCTGGATCTGACTCACAACGAAATGTGGAGAGGATAGGGTTTGGATTAGCCTATGTCACAGCTAAACTAATCAAGCCGGTTGGAGTTTAGACCGATTCATATCCTATTCGGCAAAGTACCGTTGCCTTGGGGATATGTCAAGAAGGCCCGTGACATCACGCTTAAGTATCGTACAGCCGCCTCAAAAAGAATGTCAAACCGACTTGAGACTGAATCAATTCAGGCGGTAGTCCATGAAAAGCCTATTACATTGTTGATGATTGACGTACAAATGGGCATGTTTTCGGAGCAAATCCCGGTAATGATCTGCTGAAACGTATGCAAGGGCTTATAACGAAAGCACAGACTTGTGAAGTGCTTGTCATCTATGTTCAGCATAACGCTGGCATAGGAAGGCCTCTTGAGCCGAATACGGATGGTTGGGCTATCCACTATGCGATTGCTCCGGTCCAGAGAGATATCGTCATTCAAAAGACAACGCCTGATTCATTTCATAAAACCCATCTTCAAAACGCATTGGATACAAATGGCATCAAGAATTTCGTGGTTGCGGGCATTCAAACTGAACTATGTATTGACACAACTTGTCGTCGAGCGTTCAGTCTCGGATATGATGTCATTCTTGCAAAAGATGCCCACAGTACGTGGGATCGTGGACGTTTCAAAGCTGTCGATATTATCGAATACCATAATGATGTTCTAAAATGGGTTTCCTCCTCAATCGACTTCCTCAATCGACTCCCACAGTATCGACTTTTTCAATCTGTAACGACTTGCGGAGTGCTTCATGTATTCCAGGAAAAGCGGAGGAGTGTTGTCTGTCCAATGTGCAATGGCAACAACCCTCAAACGAAATAACCAACAAATAGAAATGAATACTAGACAATGTTAATAAACTTGTTAATAATATAGAGGCATCAATCGGGTTGGAATAACATGCGGCAGTCTTTGTGAGGTCAAGTAAGACGAGGGGGATGAGCGATGAACACGGAAGAGCAGCGGACGATTTTACAGATGGTGAGAGATCGTAAAGTGGGAATATCCGATGCGACGCGGCTCCTGGTCGCAATTGGGACCAAAGACGCGAATGATGCACCAATCCAGTCGTTGTTGAGTCGACTGGAAAATGGGGAAATTTCGGTGGAAGAGGCGTTGGGCGATTTGAATCGGTCTCGTGTCGTGGAGTCTTTTCCAGGTCCGAGTCTGTCGCGCGGAAAAAATCTTCGTATTCTGGTCGAGCGTGGCGAGAAGAGGCCCGTTAATATCCGTGTTCCGCTGGGATGGGTCGAAACCGGTCTGGACCTGTTACCGACATCATCTATCAGAGTGGATGGTAACCCAATTGATAAGCAAAAGTTCTTAGATGCATTGCGCACCAATATTGTTGGGACCATCTTGGAAGTGGATAGCGACGATGGAGAACACGTCGTGATTTCGATTGAATGAGTCATGGCTATGGGGCAATGGGATGTTTCCGTCGATATCCAGTGACGAAGACCGTAATTGCGGTTGACACGAGGGTAGCACAGCAGGTAAAATAGCAAAGCGGTTGATGCATAGGTCGACTGTGTCACGTGTTCGTTGGATGGGTGCCCGAGTGGCTAAAGGGAGCGGTCTGTAAAACCGCTGGCTAGCGCCTACGTTGGTTCGAATCCAACCCCATCCACCATATACCGCGGGGTAGAGCAGCCAGGTAGCTCGTCGGGCTCATAACCCGGAGGCCGCAGGTTCAAATCCTGCCCCCGCAACCAATTTTGCTCACGTAGCTCAGCAGGTAGAGCACGTCCTTGGTAAGGACGAGGTCACCGGTTCAATCCCGGTCGTGAGCTCCATTTTTGTTTTGCGCCGCTTAAGTGACGCCTAAAAGATAGATGAACACCAAAAGACCTAGTATTCCTAATATGATGGCGAGAATAAGAGGAAGCGTGGACTTAGGGAGTTCTTCTCCTCGGTAGATGCGGCGACGGGTGAGGTGAAAGTGAATCGAAGCCACTGCAATGAGGGCGATGCCTGCTCCCACCCATGCTAAACCTAAATTTTTTTCTTTAAAGGGGCCCCGATCGCTAATATGCAAGATATGCAAATGAATGAACAGGTCAAACTTGGACACGACAAAGCCGAATGCCATGAGCGAAATTCCTGTGCGCAGCCAAGACAGGAAAGTCCGTTCGTTGGAGAGGATAGTGCGGACATTGGGTTTGGCCATGACGAGTCGTCTCCTTCTTTGAATACAGTGCCCATAGTGCCCATCTCTACCGGTCTCTACCTCGCCCGCGGATCGGTAGCAGAGCAAACTGACTGGCTGGCACAGCATAACTTTCCCGACCGATTTCAGTTAATTTATTGCGATCCTCCGTTTTATTCCAATCGCGATTATGGGGCGTTTCGCGACGATGATTGGGAGTCGCTGGAGGCGTATCTGGATGAGATGGACAAGTGGATGCAGGCGATGGTTCCATGGTTGCATGACTTAGGGTTCTTTGTGTTGCATTGTGATTATCATGCCTCACATTATTTGAAGGTGCGAGGGGATCGCTTATTCGGATACCAAAATTTTCGCAATGAATGGATTTGGCATTATCGTGGTCGACGGCAGCCTGCGGATCGGCGCGTGAATAGTAAGCATGATGTTCTATTAGTATGGGCTAAAACCCCAGAAGCGCGATTCCATCCGGTGTTTGATCCGTGGGACCGTGAGAGCTATGTCAAAATGAAACGACAAAAGGTGCATCGCGACGAGGACGGCCGTGAATGGATCTGGGGGCATCAAGGCCGTGGAAAGTCTCATGCCTATCGCATTTATCTGGATGAACAGGTTTCTCGAGGGCGGGCGATTGATTCGGTATGGGACATCCCGATTATTAACACATCATCCAAAGAGCGCGTTGGCTATCCTACGCAAAAGCCCCTGGCGCTATTGCAACGAATCTTGGAGCTTACCACCCAGCC
>NZ_JBYCKN010000114.1:0-11397 GCF_057473405.1 Sulfobacillus sp. TH-112 | reverse complement strand
GTCATGTCGGGCCCGGTGTTTAAGATTCCCAATGATCCACGCGTCACAAGGGTCGGAAAGTTTCTTCGCAAGACCAGTTTAGACGAATTGCCGCAGCTGTTTAATGTCCTGGTGGGGCAGATGAGCATGGTAGGCCCACGTCCCGCGTTGCCCAGTGAGGTTGAGCTGTATGGTCCCGACTATCGCAAACGGCTCTCGGTACGTCCGGGGATTACGTGTTTATGGCAGATTTCGGGGCGCAACGACATCGACTTTCATGACTGGATGCAATTGGACATGGAATATATTGATAGCTGGTCTTTGTTCCTCGATTTGAAAATTATGGCCAAGACGATCCCCGCCGTATTTCAGCAAAAAGGCGCCCACTAGCGCTATTCCCTATTTTCCTTGATGCCCACACGGATCCCGTATGCGAGGCAATGCTAGTGTCTTCATGCTCGCAAGGGTGTCTAGATTCTCTATGGAGGTGAGACATTGTGATGGAGGGCGATGACGCGACGATCGTATCTGAAGAGCCTTCTCGTCGATCCCGACACCGTGTTCGTGAGCTGTCGAAATCCCCAAAACGCCGCATGTTACCGATAGGGTACATGGGAATCGGCTGGATGGCGGTGATTGTACTATCCGCGATTTTGCTGGGATTGATTGTGGGTTTTGTGTGGGCGACTGCTCGAGATGTCTCGACACTGGCGCTCAATGGCCGCGAGATTACCCGTCTGAACGAAGAGGTCCTGTCCCTCAAACGCCAGCTGGCACTTGCATCATCCGATGTTCCTAAAGGAAATTGGTGGGTGTGGTGGTTTGGCCTTCCGACCCGGCATCTGTGGGATACGATTAAATTTTGGTAATCCCTGGGTGTTCTTAAGAGCGATTCCTTGATACACTCATTAATAGAGGGAAAAGGGGGATCACATAATTGCCGCGCGTGGACTTGTTGCACGTCATTGGAGACGCACCCGAAGGACCGTGGGCCATATTTTCTTTGCCGACCGGTGACGGAACGGATATGATTTCCGTCATCGTACCCCGATCGTTGTGGGTTTTAGTGACCAAGGCACATCCTTTTGATAGTGAGATTTCGTTGATGGAGCGTTTGGGTCAGCAGGCGGTCGACCGTGTCTTACGTCATGGTCAGTTGAGCGATCCAGTATTTATCCAGCGAGAGGACCTTAAAGATCTCATGCCGCTCGCGGATTTACCGTGGTTTCGAGAGCTCCGGATATGCTCTCGGTGCGGTAACGAGGTGCCTCCCGGGGAAGTGTCGGAAGGACTCTCTAATGCTCTACCTCCGGATTCTCGCGGGCAGATTGAACTTTTAGTGTTGTGTCCGACGTGTCAGGTGCAAACACCACATCGACTGACGCCCTGGGGAATCCCCGCCCAATAGGGTTCATTTGCCGGTAATTACCATAGTATGGAAGTATCATTCTATGAAGGTGGTGTAGCTGTGCGAATGCCGGGACATTTAGTACCAAATATGCATCCTGAGGGATGGAGTGCATCGCGTCGAGGAGCGATGTCCATCGAAATTGCGGTGTCTTTACGGCCGTGGGATGCTGAAGGGGCCGAAGAGACGGTACGTTCTCATCGCGCGCCGTGGACAGTCGATGCTCTTCGAAAGGAGCATGGAGTACCTCAAGAGATTCGGCAAAAGATCACGGAATGGTTGACGCGTGACGGACTCTCGGTGGCCAGGGAGAGTCCCTTTATTCTGTGGCTCAAGGGTACGTTTGATGAAGTATCGGCAACGTTTGACGTAGGATTTGAATTTCGCCAAGAAGGGGATTTGCGTCTATATCGGCCCAATCGCGAGCCAGAGGTACCTAATTGGGCGGCGCCCTGGATTTGTGGGATTGTCGGATTGGAAAACGTCGCTCGTCTGACCCCTAATTTTCGCTCCCCCAAAAGTACCGACCAACTGGCGAATAATGGGCAAGGATTTTTTCCAGCTGACCTTGAGACAGCCTATCAGTTTCCTGCGAATAACCTAGGGAGCGGGCAAACGCTGGGACTTTTGGAGTTTTCCAACGGCTATAGTCTCCAAGATGTTACGGCCTTTTGGCAATCGATGAATATTACCCCCCCGCAATTGGATTTTGTGTCGGTGGATGGGACTCCCAATGATGGCGGAGTCAATAGTTATGATATGGAGGCTACATTAGACGTAGAGTGGGCAGGAGCCTTGGCTCCAGCGGCTCATTTAGTGGTCTATGAGGCGTCCAGTGGCACCAGTGATCAGTCGTTTGGAATGTCGGTGTTGAAGGCACTAGATTATGCGATTCACGATACGACGTATGCGCCGCACATTTTGTCGATCAGTTATGGCGATGGCGAGAGTCAATTTCCTTCGGCTGAGTTGCAGGCTTGGGAGCAGGCCATCCTTGAGGGGACATTACTCGGCGTAACCACCTTTGTGGCGTCGGGAGATCAAGGTGCGTATGGGCTTCATGAGCTAGGCTGGCCAATTCCGCACGTCGATGCGCCAGCTAGTTGTCCGCATGCCGTGGCGGTCGGCGGAACGCATCTCGTGCTCAATGCGGATGGTTCGATTCAATCGGAAACGGGATGGACGGACACCAATAACAATGGCGCATCGGGCGGCGGGATAAGCCAAGTCTTTCCGGTTCCCTCCTATCAAAGCAGTTTAACCTTACCCGTAAAGTCGGGGGATAAGGCCGGGCGCGGAGTTCCCGATGTCGCGGCTAATGCTGATCCCGATACCGGCTATGCCGTGTTCTTTCAAGGATCGCAAACCATCGTCGGAGGGACCTCAGCCGCGTCGCCACTGTGGGCTGCTCTATGTGCGCGGCTCAATGAAGCGCGCGCGGCGGCAGGAGCGGGGACGGTAGGCTTTTTAAATCCCGCACTCTACCACTTAGGGGGGACGAATGTATTTCGGGAGATTACCCAAGGCAATAATAATTATGATGGGGTCATTGGTTACGAATGTACTCCCGGTTGGAATGCGGTCACGGGATGGGGAAGCCCTCAGGCCACACGACTTATCAGGGAACTGACATAGAACCACATGACGACAGATGCAAAAGGGCCCCACAAGGGCTTTTTTGCTTGTAGAGAGTAAATTCTCTATATGGCCAGTATGCGATCATGCTAACGGTTCATGGACTTCCGAATCCTGAGGACCAAGATCTGGTTCTACAGTTGGAACGATCCATCAATGTTGGGGATATCCACGATGTGAGAGGGCTCGTCCTCATCACGGATAAGGAGTCCTGTGGCTGAAATAAAGGCATAGGTTTTTTCCCAAATCGGATGTCGCGAATAGACTTTGGATCGGCGAAGGGACACAAGATATGCATAGACTAATCAGCCATAGGCCGTCGAACGGTCTTTGCGGAATAGAATTAGGGCTGATTTTTCTTGAAGTGACGGCATTCTTCACAGAGTATCGTAATGTGCCGGAGCCCCACGACGGTAGACCCGAAAATGTGCGATAAAAGGGCAAGGAATTAGGGATGTATCCGTCCGTGTGCGAAGAGAGATGCAAGGAGGGAACGCATGGCCCTCCTTGCATTATCTTTAGTTTAGCTGTGCTTCAATGGTCTCCCATGAGGCATTGAGCCAACTTTCGGCCAAAGTCTTTTGGGCGGGGGACGGCTCTTTGCTGGGACGAATCTTTACCTCATCTGGCGGTGCAGTTCCTAACGTGACAGTCGTCGTTTCGAGCTTACCACGGCGGAAGTAACTCACCTCTATGGTATCTCCGATGACATGGTCAAGCGTGACCCGACTTTTTAGATCATCTTCGCTCGATATGGCATAGCCGTTGAGGGCGATGATCTGGTCGTTGGCGTTAAGTTTGCCTTCGGAAGGACCACCCGCATAGGAGACTTTGACGGTCAGTTGATGTCCGTCTTGTATCGACGTCTCAATACCCAACCACGGTAAAGGGGGATTTTGTGAAGAATCTTTTTGGGCCTCACTGTGCTCGTCGTCATCATTAGGATCCTTGTAGGTGCGTTCGATGATAAGCCCAGCATATGAGAGGAATTGTTCAAAAGGCACCGCTGACGTCCCATTAATGTAGGCATCGAAAAACTCGTCGAATGAGGATCCGGCCACTTCTTCGACCGTTTCTTGATAGACGGATTCGGGGAAGCCTACGCCATGGACGCCGTAGCGCGCATAGAGACGCCGCAATACCTCGTCCAAGCCGAACGTGTTCTGAGTGCGATGACGGATTTCCAAATCCAGACAGGTTCCCACTCAGTCGCCTTTGAGGTAATAGGAAATGGTCCGGTTAGGTGAATCGGCATCGGGTTTATAGAGCTTAATCCAGGTGTCAAAACTGGATTCCGCTAAACTTTGGACCAGACGACCCGGCTTCTTTTCGTAGTCCTTGATACTGTCCGCGAGATTATTGAGATATTCTTTGGCGCTAAAAAGCGATGCCTGGCGTAGTGCAAGAGTCGCAAAATAGTCGGTAAACCCTTCCATGGCCCAGAGCAAACGCGTATAAACCTCGCGATTATAATCAAACGGCCCTAGCATCTCTGGATGAATGCGCTTCACATTCCACAAGTGAAAGAACTCGTGGGAGATGAGTTGCAGAACGTGACGATATTTCTTTCGTGGTCGATAGGCAAATCGCGAGGTACCACAGGTCGTGGAGTTCAGGTGTTCAAGCCCCCCGGTCCCTCGGTCGCTGAGATGGAGAATAAAGGTGTAATGCTCATAGGGGAGACTGCCGAAGAGATTTCGCTGAGCGATCACAATTTTCTCTATGTCTTTGACAAGAAGTTCGGCATCTTCGTTGCCATGGCCCCAAATGGCCACGTAATGGGGCTTTTCGTCTACAGTAAAGGTCAGCACACGATGGGTCCCAATCTCCGCTGGCGAATCAATAAGGACATCGTAGTTGGACGCGCGATAGTGGAATGGATTTTGTCCGATCCGATCAAGGCCAGTGGAGACGTGCCATCCCTCGGGAGCGTCTATAACCACATCGATGGGGCTATCTTTGTCCTCGTCGAGCAAGAAGAACAGTTGTGCCCCATTAAAGTATGCGTGTGACTGGTCAAGGTGACTCGTATCGACGCCTAGGATATAGGCATAGACCTCATAACTGATGGTGACAGTACTGTTGTCAACATAGGTATCAAATCCCCATTGGCTTTTGCCGAGGTGGTAGGCTTCGGTCGGTTGGTGATCCACGGTGACCGACAGATTAAAGACGTGACGGGAAAAATCCTGTATTTCATAGGCACCCGGAGTCCAAGCCGGTAACGTTAAGGTATGTTTGCCGGAAGACAAATCGGCTACTTCACAGGTAATGCGGTAGATGTGAGAGCCGGGATTACGGCAATCGACAGTATACCGATAGGAGGAAGGCGGTGTAGACATCGTGTAAGATCTCCCTTCAAGTCGTTCGTTCGGAAAGCCCCTTTACCACTCGCATACGCAGAGCTTGTAATAAGAGGCTTTCCTCGTACAGCGTAGCTATTCGTGATAAAACAAAAAGAATCCTTCTCTATGGCGCAATGGTGAGATAGGCCATAATCAACATGATGATGACTTGACATACGCCTTGGACTGCGGCCAGGCGCTTGGTGCGAAAGGTCCACCGCCTCAGTCGTTCAGGATCGGGATTGGGTTTTCGAAGTTCGTTGAGCATTCTCAGATTGGTAGGTAGAATGATCCCTAATCCCACTACGGTGAGAATAATGACCACGATGCCCGCAGCGACTATCCAGGGAAAGATCGCGCTATGCACCTTAGCGAACCCGTCATATTGGGCGACGTACCATCCGGCGGTTCCCGTCGTGATGGCCAGTACCGGCATGTATAGGAAGGTGTTGGGGACCAGCCGCCGTTGCACCGCTTGCCGTTGTTGGGGATCCAAGTGTCTCCAGACAGGACCTAAGACGAAGCCCAGAAAGATATCTGCACCGGTCCATAAGCCGCCGGACATGACGTGACTTAATAGAAGAAGGTAGAAATCATGGGTGATGAGGGCGACGACCAGGAGGGCCGGCAGCACCAGGATCCACCAGGTGAGACGTTTCCATGGAATGAGGGGTTCTCGCGCGGATTGAGATTCTAGAACAGAATTTTGCATTAGCGATGTTCCTTTCATAGAGATTTGAGGAATGATTCGCGATTGAACGTCAAATTCCTTTGAATCGCTACCATGGTTCATGGCGGGAGGAAGGCAAGGCGGAGCTCGGCGCGGGGTGAGGTAGACCGATGAGAACGGTGCTTAACCCACACAGGAAAATGCCTGACAGGCGAAACAGCCAGGGCAGCCCCAAAGGCTCGCTGATCCATCCCGCCAGGGCGGTCCCTATTGGTGTAGCAAGGGTCATCAAGGACGAAAGAAGGCCGGCGACACGCCCCCGAAATGAGGGGGCGGTACTCAGAATAATGTGGGTCGAGAGTGCCGTGTTGACCACGCCTACTCCAAATCCGACAAATATCAGAGAGCAGAGGTTTGACACCAAATCGGGGAAGAATGCCATTGTCGTGATCCCCACCCCCGATACGAGAAGGAACAGAACTAAGGTGCGATTCAATCCCAGATGCTTCTGCACACGGTGCGCCATGACACTCCCCGCGATCATGCCTATCAATATGGTGACCCCAAAGAATCCATATGTGAGAGCCCCACGATGCAGTACTTGGCGAACCCACGCCACGTCGAGAATACTGAGTGGGGTGATGACAAAATTGATCATGATGGCGACCGGGATGAGGCGGCTTAAGAAGGCGCTTTGGCGCACAAGCTGAAGCCCTTCTTTGAAATCCTGCAAGACCGTTTGAGCATGAGCGGCGTTCTTCGGTTTTTCGGGTGCTATTGGATGGGTGAACTGAAGACTTAGGGCCGAGACGAAAAAGCTGATGCCGTTAATAAAAAAGAGCAGTACGGGGCCCCCTAACGCAATCAAAAACCCGCCCAATCCTAGACCAACCAATTGCGAAAAGGCATTGGCACTCTGATTGGCCCCATTGGCTGATTCATAGAGGCGCGACCCTGCCACCTCTGGTAGATAGGCGGCCTCTGTCGCATTGAAGAGGGTAGCGGACAATTCTAAGAGAAAAAGGCTTGCTGCGACCATGACGACAGCTAACTGGTGTAGCAAGAACGCGACGACCATGCCGAGGCTGAGTATCATGCGGAGACTGTCGGTCGCTATGAGGGTGCGGCGGTGGGGCCAACGGTCAGCATAGACTCCAGAAACCAGGCCCAGCAGTCCTGCGAGACTGCCTATGGCCATAACATAGCCGAGCATGGCACGACTGTGAGTGGCACTTAACACATACCAGGACACGGCCATCAGAAAGACCGTATTGCCAATACCAGAAATCCATTGACCCGAGAGTAAAATCAGTAGTGGTCGGTTTTTTACGAGATGAGAATGCATCGCGATGGCCTCCTTCATAGACGATTCTCTATAGGAGTCGCATTTGATCCCGCACAGGTTCATCGTTTTCATCTCGTCGCGAAACTATTTTTTGGCATGGACGCTGCCCGGATGAGGGCCTCATGAGGGAAGACGGGCGAGCGATGCTCTAGAAGCGAACTTGAACACCGGCTCTATAGGCCAACGTCGAGGCAGGGGGAGCATAGAGAAGGTAACGGAGGTCACGGTGGACGATGGCGCCAGCGGGTGGCGGAGTGGTGGTGATAATTCGCCAAGTGACGGGAATCGCTATGGCAAGACGCAAATACATATCCAAGGGGCTGGTGGAACGGTTGGAGCCACTTTCAAATAGTACCTCAAGTCCTTTGGGAGAGCGTGAAATGAGGCCAAGAGCCTCTGCTCGTTGGGGTGTGAGAAAAAAGGTGGTGTCAATATCTGAGGAATTCCCCTGGGCTTTGTACTGATAGCCTGTCCAGTTGAGGCTTCTCGATGTCCACTGCAATGGGGGTGTTGAGACGACGCGACGCGGTAGCCCCAGGTCGGACCAGCCAATGTGTACGGCATCTTTAAACGAGGGATCGACGCGGGTTCGCCAATCATACCAGATCGAACCGTCCGGTTGGACCCGAAGAATCCACCCGAATGATAGCGCATTAGACGGAAAAGAGAACCATTGTGATAGTAATGTCCTGGATGAGGATTCGATGGTGCGATGATGAAAGGGGAGTTCTGGAGGATCGTGCGGCCAGGATCGGAGGTGCTTTTGCAATAGACGAATGCCATGATATAGTCGTGACTTTACCGTTCCGATCGGTATCCCATAGTCAAGAGATAGTTGCATGAGCGGGGTCTCATCGAACAGGCGGCGGTACACAATGGGTTGCATGGCTTTCGGGAGATGATCAATGAGACGTCGCACCCGGAACAATAATTCTGCATCGAGCAGTGATTGGTGCAGAAGATCGCCCGACGCTTCTAAAATCCACTCCTCATTGAGTGATTGGGGCACCAGTTTACCGCGCCAGTAGTTGGCTACCACATGCTTGGCGACTCCTAATGCATAGGCCAGTGGGCTATCGCGTGTAAAGAGTCGGTCCCGTTGCTGGTAAAGGCGAACCCAAATATCTTGCACCAGGTCATCAACATCTTGCGGTGGAACTTTGCCGCGACAATAGGCTACTAATGTCCCATGGAGTTGAGTTACCACTTCCTCAAAGGAGTGAATAAAAAACACCTCATTGTGTGCCAATATTGCCGTCATTATAGCGTACTCAAGAGGCATTTTACCGAGTCTTGCCGCAGTGCTATAAAAATCTATCCTCAAAGGCTACTGTCGGGATGGCCTTCCCCGTCTCCCATTATCCTCTTGTCGCCATCGAGGAGCCCATTTATTTTATGCGAGACCAATTCCTTATTTTTATACAGTACCCTAGGATGGAGCCTAATTGGTTTGTTCGCTGACTCGGGGAGCATTCACCAAGCCTTATCTTGTCTCCATCTCGATTAAGGCATTGTCCCGGATGGGCACTGCCGGTGGAGAAGCAAAAAAACACCTAGGGCAGGTGGCTGGAGTCAGGAGCCAACATGTGCTGGAGAGCGCCGAGTCCAAAGAGTAGAACGTAAGATTTCCCCGTAATATCCCCCTGACGAGGGAATGTCTCCGACGACTTTGGTTGGGCTATATGATGGCCCGGCAATATACCAAAGCGCATGATGAGACAAGTAGAGGAGGCCGTGGCCGAGAAATACGGGATCGGTAACGCCGGTCCCGGCGTTTTCCCATATTGTCCAGTGATGGTGCGCGTAGATGGCGAGTTTTCGCGAGGTGAGCCACGCGGTATAGTTCTTCAGCAAGCTCCACGATGCGTTGGTGTCATTACGGGCCATGACGGCAGCGACGTCGCCTTTTGCATTCATGGTGGGTTCGATCACTTCTTTTCCGAGGGGCCGTGGCAGACTGCGGGATACGCCATCGTGGACGACCACGATGTACTTTTTACTTCCTGAGATGGTGCGCGGTCCGCCGGCCATATACGCGAATTGGGTGGGGCGGGGCAAGGTGAGGTAGTCACGATAGGGCAGCATCTGAGGATAGGCGGTAATGGCTCCATTCTTCTGATGCCATAAATCGAGCGGAGCGCTATCCGCCATCAGCGACGCCGAGTATTGTCCGTCGGTCCAATACAAGATATTTAGGGAATCAGGCAAGAAGGCGGCCAGCCAAATTCCGACATTATTGGGAGAGGTAAAAGCTATCTTTGCGGAGGATAAGGTGGTTCCAGTCAAGGTGACTTCCTTGACGACGTCATGGCGATGCCCCACTAAACCTTGCGTGAAGGCGTAGGCCAGTGTCTTCCCATTGGTGGACCAGATATAGTTTTCTTCTAAGGGCCCCTTAATGATGGCGATGGGGATGGCCTTGTCGGCGCGTAACTGGAGTAAGTGAAGATTATCAGAGAAGAAACTTAGCACGTCGTGATGGGGCTGAAAGGAAAAGGTGTAAACGTTTTTTTTACTAAAGATAATGCGATGGGATTTTACATCGTAGACATGTAATTCCGGATTCTGGTCAGCTAGACCCGCGGTTTCATAGGCAAGATATTGTCCCGATGGAGACCAAAGCGGGGTAGCGGCCGAGGCGCTTTTTGCGATCTCATGGGCCGGACCGATACCAGCTTGGATGAAGACGCCTTTCGTATTTACGTAGGCCAGTTCTCCGAGATCTTTAGGGACGCGACTTGGGAGGACAGGCGCAAGGCTCAATCGCAGGGATTTTCCGGTCGTCGCGTCCCGTATCGGCTGGCTCACCAACCTGGGGAGGCCTACCGTTGCGGCCGTCAAGGTGAGGGCGGCTAGTAACGCGAAAAAGATACCGACTCCCCGATGGGGTGTGTCTGCGTTCGAATGTAACTCTGCCTTGAGGGGGGCGACGGGAGTGATGTGGCGATCTGCCATATACAATTTTCCTTTCGTTGGACAATCAATTGGCTGCTGGTGTTCGACGCGTCATCATTTCGGTAGTTAGAGGAGGAGATTTACGTCATCGACAGAGTGCTATCGTTATTACGGCGAGGCAGTTGTCGATGGCGCGGTTGAACTAGCGGGGCCTGACGGTGGAGGGCTGACGGATGGAGGAGCTTTGAGAAATGTTGGGGCTCCGCTCCACCAATACCAGCCGGTGGGGGCAAAATAGGTGTGACCATGTACTGTGTCCAGGTAAGTGAGCGCCAAGATGGAAAGGCCATGGTCACTTAGCACAATTTTAGGAGCTCCTTCGCTGCTGGGCCCGCCTGGTACGGTGGCGTTTTCGAGATTGATGGGAAGGTGTGCTAGTGCGGCAGTCTGACTATCCAAGGCGGTGTAAGGTGCTTGTGCGAGCATTTTGGGAAGCGCGACAAGTTCTTTATAGGGTAGCACGACCGAGGTGGGGCTCACCACGTAGGTCAGATTCGTGCCATCTACGGTGGTCTCGATAGAGATGGGGACCCAAATACCATTTTCCTCATCAAAGGTGACATCGTTCCACCGGGTGGGAGAGAGCGCCGTGAGCGTCGCTTCATCACTGGCGGATTGACTGACGACCACTTGGGTTGGACTGGTGGTCGTCAAAAGCATAGTATTTACTTCATTCACGAGCGTATTGGTAATCGACGTATTCGGTAGTGATTCTGTTTCTGTACTTGCATGGCTCGTGGGATCGATGGCGTCACGGGGAATCGTGAGAGAAATCCCTTGAATATGAGGATTCGTAGGCGAAACGCCGATAGGCGTCTGGTGAGATGGCGCCATGGCGATGCCCGTGATTAAATTCACTTCAGACCAAGTGGGAATTTTGGTCATGATTTCCAACACTACGCGTTCTTTCGTGAACGCCACGATGGACACCGGAGCCGTGAACATGGCGGTATGAATAGGGTTGCCATTTTTAAATATCGCGAGGACCACACTGGAACTGGAGATGCCATCAAGCAACTGAATCTCGAAAGCTTGGTTCTCTAGGATGATGGCAAAGGAT